>DASXTY010000753.1:0-6093 GCA_036505155.1 Polyangiaceae bacterium
CTGGCCGGCGTGCTCTACGCTCTTTGGCGCGATGGTTCGATCTACCAACCTCAGCAGCATCGTCGGTGCTGCTCGATCCGAGAGCCGGCTCGGCGACGAAGCCGTTCAACCTCGGCACTCTTGCTTTCATTCTGATCGCCGCCCGGCAAGCCCCGAGGAGGCGCCGGACGCAACGATTCCCGGTGGGCCGCATCGTCACGCCCGTGCGGGTCGAGAACGCGACCGACGCGGCGAAGTCCATCCTGATTGACGCCCTGGTCGACACCCGGGCTTCCCACTTGGTGTTGCCAAGCGCGTGGAAAGATCGCCTGGGGGCGCTTACGGCATTCTCGCGGGTCGAGCTCGAGTTGGCGAATCAAGAAACGGCAATCGGTGAGATGTGCGGGCCGGTCAAGATCCAAATCGATGGCTTTCGGGCTGTGTTCAGTGAAGTTCTGTTCGTGGATATGCATCCTGAAGATGGCAGCTACGAGCCCTCGCTGGGTTACATCCCGCTCGAGCAGAGTCAGGCCGCGGTGGACCTAGTGAGTCACCGTCTGGTTCGGGTGAAGCATCTCGATCTCAAGTGATGAGGGAGACCGCACCTCCCCCCCGCGGGGCTGGTCAAGGCGCGAAACGCCGAAAAGGCGTCGGCCGTTTGATGCCCACCCCCGCATGCGTGCTCGGCCTTCTGGGCGAGGCCGCGTTCGCGGCTCGCCGGCGGCCTGCGCGCGCTGCCCCCTCCCAAGCGTCCGTCCTCGCGGGCGGGTTGGGTTTGGGGCAAGGCCATCAGCTTGTTGTCGGGCCCGCTGCGGGCGGACGCGGGAGGGGCGCCACAGATCGATTGTGGGATAGCTAATGCTAAACACCGGCCTCGGGGCGGACACGGAGTCGGGCCGCCCGTCTCGGCCAGGTGTGTGCGTTTGCGACGTGCCTGGCGAGGAAGTAAGCTGATACCGTGGACTGGCAGAGCAGAATAGTCGTGAACCCCGATGTGCGAGGTGGAAAACCCTGCATCAAGGGTACGCGCATCACGGTCTATGACGTGCTCGAGTACCTCGCTGGCGGGATGAAAGAGGATCAGATCCTCGCGGACTTTCCGGACCTGACTCAGGAAGACGTGCGAGCGTGCCTTTCCTTCGCAGCGGCGCGTGAGAGGCGCTTGTCCAGCCCCGCAGCGTGAAACTTCTATTCGACGAGAACGTGAGCCATCGGCTGGTGGGTGCGCTGGCAACGACTTATCCCGGCAGTGCGCACTTGCGAAACATTGGGCTTCTGGGTGCGAACGACAGTACGGTTTGGGACCACGCTCGAGAGCACGGTTTTGTCATTGTTTCCAAGGACAACGGCTTTCGGCAACGAAGCTTCGTCCAGGGTGCGCCACCAAAGATCATCTGGCTCGAAGTTGGGAACGCGGGGACAGATGCAATCCTGAAACTCATTCAAGACAATGAGGCACGGATCATGGCGTTCGACCGGGACGTAGAAGCTTCGTTGCTGATGTTGAATCGGACGTAATTTGCCGCGGGCGGTCGAGCTCGTGCGCGAGGCGCTCGGGGGCTGATGGCTTGGACGCGCTCAGGCTTTTTCAGCCTTGTGCTTTTTCAACGCTTCCACCAGCTCCGGCACCAGCTTGAACAGGTCCCCCACGAGGCCGTAGTCGGCGAGCTGAAAAATCGGAGCGTCTCCGTCGCGATTGATGGCGACGATCACCTTGGAGCTTTTGATGCCCGCCACGTGCTGGATGGCGCCGGAAATGCCCACCGCAATGTAAAGCTCGGGGGCGACCACTTTTCCGGTCTGTCCCACCTGGTAGTCGCCCGGGGCGTAACCGGCATCCACTGCCGCGCGGCTGGCTCCGATGGCCGCGCCTAACACGTCCGCGAGCGGCACGATGATTTCATTGAATCGTTCTTTGAGCGCGCGTCCGCCGGAAACCACCACGCTGGCTTCGGTGAGCTCCGGGCGCTCGCTTTTCACGGCGTCGAGCGATACGTATTCCACGCGCCGCGCGGCCTGACCCGGCGGCACTTTGTTCACGGTCTCGATGGGCGAATTGCCGCCGGTCGGCGCGGCGGGCTCGAACTCGCTCTGGCGCGCGGTTGCGGTTTGAATGGGAGTGGAGAGCTCGCAATATCCGAAAGCGTTGCCCGCAAACATCGGTCGCTTGTAGACAAGCTTTCCGTTTTGAACCGACACCGCCGCGCAGTCCCCCGCGTAAGCGGCGTCCAAGCGAGCGGCCACTCGCGGGATCAAGTCTTTGCCGAAGCTCGTGGCGGTGGCCACGATGAGCCCGAATTTGCGCCCCACCTCGGCGACGCTGGGCGCGAAGTGTTCGGCGGTGTAGTTTTTGAGAGAGGCATCCGAGCAAAGGTACAGCTTCGCCGCCCCAAAACCGGCAAGCTCCGGGGCGGCCGAAGCCGCATCCGCGCCCAGCACCAGAATGCTCAGCGATCCGCCGAGGGCTCCCAGCGCTTGCCTGGCCAAGGAAATCGCCGAGAGCGTGGCTCTTCGCACCGTCCCGTCTTCGGCGAGCTCTGCAACCACGAGCGCGTCCGACATACCTATATTACCTTGGCTTCGGTCGCGAGCTTGTGCACGAGCTCGTTCACGTCTTTGACTTTCACTCCCGATGAGCGCTGCGGGGGCCGCTCGAATCGCAGGTAACGCGTCGAGAGCGCCGCAGCCCCAACCAACTCGCCCAGCGGCCTCACCACCAGGGGCTTTTTCTTCGCCGCCATGATAGCCGGAAGCGGCGCAAAGCGGACGCCTTCATTGTATTTGAAGCTCCGCTCGGTCTTGGTCGAATACACGCTGGTGGGCGCAACGATGCGCAAGTCCACGGTGACCAGCGCTGGAAGCTTGAGTCTCAATGTGAGAACACCGCCGTCCACTTCTCGGCCCACCAGCAGGGCGCCGGGCTCTTCGTGAATGGTTGCCGCAAAGGTCGCCATCGGCCAATCCAGAAGCTCTGCGAGCTCTTGGCCGACTTGATTGGTATCCCCGTCGACGGCCTGTTTGCCCATGATGACCGCGTCCGGCTTTTCCTCTTCGACCAGCTTTTTCAAGGCCAGCGAAACCAGTCGGCCATCGAGCTGTTCGTCCGCTGCATCGACGCGAATTGCGCGGTCGGCGCCGGTCGCAAGCGCGGACCGCAGCGTGGTTTCTGCATCGCTCGGAGCCAGCGTCACCACCACCACTTCGCCTTCGCGCGACTTTGGCGTCTTGCCATTTTCAGTGAGGCGGAGCGCCGCTTCCAGCGCGTATTCGTCGAACGGATTGAGCTTCCATTCGAGGCCGCTGATATCGATCTTGTCGCCCGCGGACGAGACCTTCACCTTGTTGGCGTTATCGGGATCCGCAACCCGCTTGAGAGGCACCAGAATCTTCACGGGGTCCTCGGGTACCTACCGAGGCTTGCGCCGAAGGGCAACAGGTGCCCCCCCACGCCCGTGCTCCGGCTGCGCCGTCCGCGCGGGCTTCCCCCCCAAATCGGCCGCCTCCGCGGCCTCAGGGGGGGAGGAACAGGCAATCGGGAACAGGAAACGGGGAATGAACCGGCGCGGGCAGGTTTACGGACAGAAATTTGGACACGACCCCGCGGGGATTAGAGATAAGTTCGGGTCCGTACCCGTGCCGCTCAAGACCGACTACCTGGTGCTGGGCAGTGGAATTGCCGGTTTGGCGTTTGCGCTGCGCGCAGCCGCTCACGGTGAAGTGGTGATCGCCACCAAGCGCGACCGCGCCGATGGGGCGACTAACTGGGCTCAGGGCGGGGTGGCCGCGGTGGTTTCGGCGGACGACTCGTTCGAAATGCACGCGCAAGACACCATTTCTGCCGGCGCGGGGCTCTGCCACGAAGTGGTAGTCGACCTCTGCGTACGAGAAGCTCCGAGCGCAGTGCGCTGGCTGATGGAGACCGGAGCGCGATTCAGCGCCGCCGATTCGGGCGAGCTCGAGCTCGGCAGGGAAGGGGGTCACAGTCAGCGTCGCATCGTGCACGCCGCGGACGCGACCGGCCGCGAAATCCAGCGAGCTTTGATGCAGGCGGTGGCAGAACATCCCAACATCCGTGTGCTGGAATGGCACATGGGCGTCGACCTCATCACCTTGAGCAAGTTTGGCGGTCCCGACCATTGCGTCGGTGCGTACTTGCTCGACGAAAAAAGGGGGACGGTGGAAACAGCGTTGGCGCGGGCGACGGTGCTCGCCTCCGGCGGCGCCGGCAAAGTGTACCTGTATACGTCCAATCCGGATGTTGCAACCGGCGATGGAGTCGCCATGGCTTACCGAGCCGGCGCCGAAATTGCCAACATGGAATTTTACCAGTTTCATCCCACTGTCCTCTATGAAAGCAGGGCCAAGAGCTTCCTGATTACCGAAGCCATGCGTGGGGAAGGCGCCGTGCTCCGTTTGCCCAACGGCGAAGCCTTCATGCCGCGGCATCATCCGCAGGCGGATCTCGCGCCGCGCGACGTGGTGGCGCGCGCCATCGATTATGAGATGAAACGGCTCGGTCTCGAGCATGTGCTGCTGGACATCACCGCCAAACCCGCAGAGTTTTTGCGAGCTCGCTTTCCTTCCATCTACGCCGAGTGCCAAAAATTCGGGATCGACATCGCCACCCAGCCCATCCCGGTGGTGCCGGCGGCCCACTACATGTGCGGCGGCGTCACTTCGGATCTGCACGGCAGGTCGACTTTGCCGGGGCTTTGGGTGGTCGGCGAAGTTGCCTGCACGGGGCTTCATGGCGCCAACCGATTGGCCTCTAATTCGCTGCTGGAAGGCCTGGTGTTCGGCCGGCGCGCCGCGGATAAATTGGCTGACTTGCGAAGCGAGCAACTGGGCATCGTGGTGGAGGACGTTCCCGAATGGCAAGTTGGCTCGGCGGTTCCCAGCGACGAGGCGGTGGTAGTGGCCCACAACTGGGACGAGGTGCGGCGGACCATGTGGAACTATGTCGGAATCGTGCGCAGCGACGCTCGGCTCTGGCGCGCGTCACGCCGCGTGGCGCTTTTGGAAGAGGAAATCCGCGAATATTACTGGAAACACCTGGTCACCCGGGACCTCTTGGAGCTCCGGAACATTCAGACCGTTGCCGAGCTCATCATTTCGTCGGCGGCCAGCCGCCGAGAAAGTCGCGGGCTGCATTACACCATCGACCACCCCGACTCGAGCCCCAAATATTTGCCGGATACCGTGGCCAAACGCGGGGTCATGCCGCACCTCCGCGGAAGTTGAAACCGGCAAATATGAACGAGCGTTCGCTGTCGTACTCGTTCGCATTCGTATGGACCTTCGGCGCCTCGGCTCTGATTTTGGCGGGTATCGGGCTCACCGAATGGTTCAAACCGCACGCCAGCTCCGACATCGTCAATGTGGGGGCTTGGCACTTGCTTTCCTTTCTGCTGGCGAGCTTCGGACTGGTGCGCGTTTACGCTGCTCGGCGGTCCTCGCCGGACGCATTCGGATTGCGCCGGACTCACCTGGTGTTGCCGGTGCTCGGCTTGGCGCTGGGGTTTACCTTGTACGCTCCCATCGAATCATTGCGGGGACTGATTGAAAAATGGTCGCCGACGCCAGCTAGCGACCTGGCCGCCGAGGCGGCGTTGCTCAGCACCGATACCCCCGCGCGCACCGTGTTGGTGGTGGCAGTGGCCGCTTGTGTAATGCCTTTGGCAGAGGAGCTGTTCTTTCAAGGAGCGTTATTTGGCGCACTGCGGCGCTCGCACCCGCCGCTGGGAGCAGCGGTGATTGCCGCTCTGAGTTTCGTGATAAGCCATATCGATCTCCGCGAATGGCTGCCGTCGCTAACCCTGGCTGTGGTGCTGAGCCATCTTCGATTGGTCAGCGGTTCGCTATTGCCGCCCCTGGCGGTACACGTTGGATTCAACGCTACCACCATCGTGGTCGTGTTGACCGGATTCGGTTCGGTTTCCGCGCCCACAGTGCTGCCGCGCTTGGTTAACCTGGCGAGCTGGGCGATGGTGGGTACGTTGGTGTACGGTGTTCAGCGGCTGGCGCTGGCAAGCCCCGAAGCCGCTCAAGCCCGCGCTCAGGACACGGATGAGTAGCACCAAGATCGCGCTTTGTTTGCCGGGAGGCGGCGCCACC
>DASXTY010000754.1:0-8452 GCA_036505155.1 Polyangiaceae bacterium
ACTCTTCGCCTGCTCTTCTGCGAGTCTCGGGAACTGGATTGCCGAAATGGTGGCGGGCGAATTCCGCCAATGCGGCGTCGTCAAGCAAGGGAGTGTCTTCCGGCAAGAGTTCGCGCACCGCTGCATGGCGAACGACTTTGACTGGTTGGAGGAGCTGGTAGCCCACCGATTGGTGACAGTGAGCCGGGCGCCCTAGCCGCTGTTCAATGAGGCTTCGGAGTGGCTCTGCGACAGCACCCTCCACGTCGACACAGGTCCATCCCGGAACCCGTTGCACCAGCTCGAGCAGGAGCTCGGGATTCGAGCCGAATCCGACAGGTTCCTCGGGAAGGTCGTCCCATTGCACTACCGCCGCCTCGAAGTGAGGGAGCGCGCCCTGCACCCATGCTCGGGCTTTGCCCGCGCGGAGAGGACCGATGGACTCCGCGTTGCCGGGAGTATCGGGCAAGGCGTCGGCGAGAAGCAGGCACCCTTCACGGTCGAGCTCGAGCGGCGCGAGCTTCCGGCTCATCGGCGTGGCGAGGCGATGCGCACGACAGCCTATCTGCCCAGCGCGGCGGCGAACTCGGCTGAGCTCGCGATTTTGACCCCTCGCGCAGCCAAACCTTGGAAGTGCCGCGGATTATCAGTGAGCAAAAGCTTGGCGCCGGCGGCATACGCAATTTCGGCGATGTGCGCGTCGTAAATCCGCCCACCGACGAGCCCATCCCCCGCTGCTGCGCGCAGAAACTCGGCACGGCGACCGCTCGGCAACTGATGAATCGCCAAGCGCCCCAGGATCTCGTTCTCGAGCAGACAGAGAGCGTCGGGGGGAGAGAGTCGGAACTCTTCCGGCAAGCGAGTGCAGACCGCAAAGAATTCCAAACAGCAGTGCCATGCCGTTTGGGCGCCTTTGACTTCACCGTCGGCCACAGCGCTCAGGATCCGCTGTGCCGATTTAACCTTGGATCCGAACTCAATCAGGCCCCCAATCAACACGGAGGTGTCGAGAAAGGGCGCTCGCAACCGCGTTACGGCCAACGATTGCGCTCCTCCTCCACCAGCGCGGCAACATCTACTTCGGGCAGCTTGGAGGTGGGGACAGTCGGCCGCGCAACCCAGCGGGACCCCGCCCTCTCTAGCCGGGGCCCCGAAACCCGACGAATAAGTCGAATGCCGCCGTCCTCGAGGACCACATCGAGCTCGGTGCCCGGTCGTAACCCCGCCTTTTCTCGGAGCGGTGCGGGAACCACGACCCGCCCTGCCTTATCAATGGTAGTCTTCATACCATTTGGTTACCATAAACGCTTCCACCGGGCAACCGACGAGCACGGTCAGTGGCTCGAAATCGAGATCCACAGAGCGCAGGCAACGGTAGTTCTCGATGTGTACTTGGCGGAGCTGCGGCATGGATTCACTGTACCACATCGTTTTCGGGACCCTCGCTCGCGGCGAAGCCAGAGCAAGAGGGACCCGCCGCCCGGAGCGAAGCGAGGACGGCGGCCTCGAAGCGACGCACACCGCTGGGGAGCATCCAATCAAAGCGAACCCTGTAACCCGGCGACCTGACCGTCACCCAAGGTCTGGCCGTACTGCACGCTGCCGCGCTCGGGCATTTGAAGTAAGACGCTGGGCCCAGTCGATTCGAAGGGTCCACGCAGAAGCCCGGCAGGCGGGCCACGTTGGCCCGATTTTGACGCCCATCGCGACGCGGGTCATCATCGAAGCGCACCACATGCTCGATCTTTATGATGAATTTGCTGCGCTGATCGGTGCTCTCGAGGGCAAGCGCGTACCGTACGCGGTCTGCGGCGGGCTCGCTATGGCCATCCACGGAATGCCACGGGCAACCATAGACGTCGATTTGCTCGTACCGCCAGAAGTGGCAGCGCGCATCCTGGAACTGGCGGGCGGCCTCGGCTACACCATTCCAGCGCACCCCATGAGCTTTGCTGAAGGCGCCGTGGAAATTCGCCGAGTCACCAAGATCGATCCCGCCTCCGATGACCTGCTCAGTCTGGACCTGCTCCTGGTCACGCCCGCGATGACAGACGTTTGGAGCACGCGGATACAAGTCGCCTGGGAGGGGGGAACGGTGCACGTCGTCAGCAAAGCCGGCCTCATCAAACTGAAAAAGCTTCGCAGTTCCGGACAGGATCTGGACGATATCAAGAAGCTGGAGGAGGCCGAGCCGTGAAGGTGGATATGTCAGCCAAAGCCGTGAGTGTGCGGCTCAAGCGCGTCTCACAGCTCCGACGTCTCTGCCTCGCGCTCGGCAAGGCGCGGCCGGTCTCGACCCCGTCAGCCACCTCGCAGAAAAAGCCGCGACAAGAATAACCGCGGCGCGCAAAGTCATCCGAGTTGAGCTTTTTCGAATCCCTTACCCACCCGGTCTAACGCTGAGCGTACTCAGCAGCGCTCCCCAGGTACTTCTCCTTGAATCTTTGAAGGTCCTGGTCGCGCATGACCACATCGACATCATGTAGCGCGTCGGTGCCCGTACTCGTTCAGCGAAAAACCGGGGAACGCCGCCGTCGAACGCACCTAGCTGCGAAAACGCCGAGCGTACTCAGCAGCGCTCCCCAGGGTGGAGATCGCGATCCGAATACGCGACAACCGCAGCTGCTCTTCTCGTTTGCGCTGGCGGCGCCGGAGCCCGCCGCTCCACTCGTGGCTGCGCCCGCCATGATCCCACCGGTGCCGACGGTTCCGCCCATTCCGGTCGCGGCACCGCTACTGGTTTGCGCGCCAGTGCCAGCGAAATTTGCGCCGCTGACACCGCTCGTTCCAGCCACGTTCACTCCTCCGCCGGAAGGTGCGCCACCCCCGACACCCCCAGAGAACACGGTACCACCAATTCCGCCCGACATGGGACTTCCTCCGCTCGAGCTGCCGCCCAAACTGCTGCCGCCGACGCCGCTACCAGCCGTGCCCGCAACACCCCCGGTACCGCCCGCGCCGCCTGCGGGACATGGTTGGTTCTCCACACGCAGCAGCAGATCATAAAAGTTGCCGTCGCCGGTGCAGGCCTGATCTTCCCAACCCAGTATTGGGTGAGCAACGCTCTGCCAACTGAGCATTTGAAAGTGTGCGGGGCACGGGTTCCAGGCTGGATTGGAATAAAACGTCGCTGTCCCTGAAACCCCAACCAGGCGAGCGCGGATCTAAAATACGATCGGCAGGTCGCACAGGTTGCCGATGCAAACCAGTCCCTGTCCGGAGCAGCAGTCGCTCGCTGTGGCGCAGGTCTGACCTCGGTCGTGACACACCACGGGAGCCTGACAAGTGCCGTTATAGCACTTTCCGCTGCAACACTGTCCGTCTGTCTCGCAGAAACCCGCGTACTTTTGGCACGGCGAAGGCGCCCAGAAAGGCCTCTGGTTGGTCTCCGGCTCTTGGCCATCCATGTAGTAAGGGACTTCAGAGGGATCGGTGCCCGCCGGCTGATCGTGGACCGCAGCGATCCAAATCTGCCTGACTCCCAAAACGCCGTCTTTCGCGTTTCCGTACGGCCGATACGTGCTGTAGAGCACCCAAAAATATCCGCCTGAGTCGAATGGCGAAAAGATCGGAATGCAATTGTCAGTTCGGCCGCCGTTGAGTTTGTCGAGGCGCACGGTGCCGCTGCCGCTCCGCGAAGTCAGCCAGATCTCACCGTTGGTGCTGGTGCCGCCCTTGGTCAAGCAGCTGTCACCGCGCTCGAAAGCGAGCCACTTGGAGTCGGGAGTCCACGTCGGATGCCAATCGAATGTGCTTCCTGGAAGGATCACTTTCGGGGTACCAAAGTTGTCGCCTGGGAGCGCGTCGACCGTGGTGAGGTTATTGCCGCGGGTGCCCGAGCTATAAGCAATTGCGGTGTTGTCCGGCGACCACTCCGGTTCCAGCCCCGACGCACCATTGAGGATGTCGATCTTGACCGTGTCGGCCGTCAGCCCATCCACCAGGTCAAATTGACCACCCGCTTCTTGATTGAGCAGAAGGCGTGTGCCATCCGCGTTGAAGACCGACATTTTTTCCCCGCAGCCCCAGTCGGTGCAATTACCACCCTTGCTGAAGATTGTCGGAGGAGGACTGCCGGTGAGGTCCCGCGTCAGGTCGAAGCCCGCCACGGAGGGGTCCCCATACGTGGCTGCCATCCGGTAGCCGTCGCGGGTTACGCCGTGGCATGCGATACAACCCCCCGGGTTCGGCATGAAATCGATCAGCTGCCCCTTGTCGACGTCGACTCGTTTGATCCCAGCCAAGGGCGGCGACCAGTAGTAGACCGAACCGGCAATAAAGGCGTCCACGGTCTTGAAGGTGAGCTTGCCCTCGCAAAGGCCGCCGCTGGTGAGCGCCGTGACGGTAAGCTCGATATCCTGACCCACGTTTCGATTGGCGACCGGCGAGAACAAGTCGAGCGTCGGCTGCCAAGACGTAGTCGAGCCGACGAAATATCCCTCGAGCGTTGCGTTCGGGCGCGCGAGGCGCACACGGTAAATGTCGCTGCCCTGCGCCGCGTACGTCCACATTATCTTCGGCGGGTAAACGTTGCGCGGCATCACGGCGCTTTGCAGCGGATAGTCAATCTTCGGCGCGTTGCAGCCGGCTGCCTGCCCCGCCGTGGCGAAGCGCGCGACATCTGCGCTGCTGACCCCGGCACCCAGGAAACCCACATGATAGTCGGGGATCGCCGCAACGCCGCCATCCGTCGTTGACCCGGCGTCGGGAGTGCCGAAGTTGAGGATCACGCCCGTCACGGCGCCATCGGCCTGCGTCTGCACCACTGCTCCGTCCGCCAGGGTGGTGGTCATGACTTGGTTGGGGTTGCTCGCGTCCGGCTGCCACAGCGCCCCCCCGTCAGGGGGAAGGCTGGTGCTGCCGCCGCTGCCGGTGCTCCTTCTTTGGAGAGTTCCGCCGCTGCTGGAGCAGGCTCCGACGAAACTCCCCATCAAACATGCACCGGTGAAAACCAAAACTTTGATGTTCATGTACCTAGCCTCAACCATTAGTGCTCCGAGGACCAAAACCAGCTCAAAAAGTGTCGTCTACTTCCACACCTACTGCGACATGTAAGCGAACCTGCTGTAGCTAGGCGATCATGGGTGATGGGCACATTGTGCGGCCCCGAAAAGTCAGCAGGTCAACCGCCGCCGAGCGCCCGGACAACCGGGTCGCCCGCTGCTATGTTTTAGGAGTGGCGGGTCAGCACGCGCGTCCTCGGTGTTGTTCTCTTGGTCGGGAGGCTGTGCGATGTCGGAGACGTCCGAGAAGCTCCTAGCGGTTCCGGCCGCGGTGAGACCGATTGTTCGCGCGGCGCGTCAACTGGTGCGGAGCGTCGCGCCGGACGGCGTCCAAGAGACCGCGTGTGTGGGAGACCGACCCCGCTCGCCGAGCATGATGTGGAAGCTCGTGCGTTACGCAGTCGGTGGCAAGGTCGTGGTGACCATCGGCACCTTCACGAAGCACGCATCGATCTTCTTCGCGCGGGGCAGTGAGCTCGCCGATCCGCGCGGCCTGCTCGAGGGTGGCGGAAAGAGTCTTCGCTACATCACGATCCGCACGCCGGCCGACGCCAGGCGCACGGAAGTGAAGACGATGGTTCGTCGCGCGTTCGCTCTTGCAAGCCGCGAGCCGTCGTAGTGTGGTAGCCGAAGCTATAGATCGGAATGCAGTTTCCCCGCTCTGGGGATGTGGTTCCTTGGGACAAGGACCGTCCCTGACGGCAGAGCTATTGCGCGCCGGGTGCGCCGCCCTTCTCCTGACTTTCCTGACGGATGAAGTAGAGCGCTGTGGACTTGTGCTCCGGATCATCAGCAGCGATGACCAGCAAACCGGTGCCTTTATCAGCTTCTTTCTTTTGAAACGAGCAAAGAGCCATCTGGTTTATATCCGCACAACCGCCTTGCTGCTGCCATCCGAATTTCTGCATACGCGCTGGAACGTAGAATGCTTCAACATCGCGAGTTGTCTTACCGTTAATCATGTAACTCGCCACATCCCAATGGCCGGCCTCTTTCCCATTGTTCAGGCCCCTCATCATCGCATCCAGAAACGGGCGCGCAACGACTCTTATGGCCAGAGGCATCTCCGTTTCTGATTGTGCCATTCCTTCCACGGGAGGCACGTCGCTCCACAGAGCAACCTTTTTCATCTCGCCACCACTCGGCTCGAGCGCCTGTTCCGCGTAGGTCTTTGCTTTATGGTAGCCCCACCACACGGCGACGGAGACAGCGATTCCGCCCAATAGTACCAGGACGCCGCATCCGCCGAGGACCCAAACCAGTGGGCTGGTTTTCTTAGCGGGCGCGAGGGCGGCTGGAACATTTCCTGGTGGTTGCGGTGGTTGCATCATGCGAATTCTCCAAAGTCACAGGGTAGCCGATGATCTGAGTTTTCGAAAGAGCGTTCCACCATTAGGCGTGGCGTTCACGTTCCATGGCAAGCGCTGGGTTGCAAAGGTCTGCCTCCGCAGCCGATGATGTTCGCCAAGGAGGAGCCTCTCGATGACCATCACCATTACCGCCTTTGAACGCACACCCGATGGCGGCAAGGGACTGGCGCGTGATACGCGCGTTCGCTGGGCGCTTGAGGAAGTGGGCCAACCCTACCAGGTTCGCCTGGTTTCGTTTCGTGCGATGAAGGAGCCCGCGCACCTGGCGCTTCATCCGTTCGGCCAAATTCCGACCTATGAGGAAGGCGATCTCGCGCTGTTCGAGACAGGGGCGATCGTGTTTCACATCGCCGAGCGACATGCAGGCTTGCTGCCGGACGATGCCAATGCCCGGGCGCGCGCGATCACATGGATGTTTGCCGCGCTCAGCACGGTGGAACCGCCGATCCTTGAACTTGCAACCGCGAGGCTGCTCGAGGGCGACAAGCCCTGGCATGCCGAGCGCCTTCCTCTGGTGGAAGATCGCGTTCGCGGCCGGCTAAACCAACTTTCCGTTCGCCTGGGTGATGCCGACTGGCTCGATGGTGCGTTCAGTGCTAGCGACTTGATGATGGTGTCGGTGCTGCTCAGGTTGAGATCATCAGGTATTCTGGACGAATACCCAAACCTGGCCGCTTATGTCGCCCGCGGCGAAACGCGGTCCGCATACAAGCGAGCCTTCGACGCTCAACTGGCGGTTTACACCGGCAAGCCATCGACCGGCTGATTGCGGTCTGTCGTAGGCGATTACGTGACTGCGCCCCAGACGGGCGCCCCGTCTTGATCAAGTGGATTCGCGGGGACTTTCAGGGTTGAGGGATTTTCGGAAGAGAGTGAGCGCCACGACCACCACGCTGCCGGCGACGCCGACCCAGAACGCGGGAGGCGCGCCCTTGAGCACGTCGAAAAGTTTTTGCCCGAAGAAGCTCACGAGAAAAAGCGGCACCACGTAACCCGCCATCGATCCCCAGAAGTGGGTCGAGAATCTTACGTTGGAGACGCCGAAGAACACGTGGAGCGGGGGCGGCATCCAGAACACGAATCGGAGCGCGAATACGGTGAGAAAGCCGCGTTTGCTCAGCGCTTCGTTGTAGCGCTGAAACCTTGGGGGGATCATCTTGGCGAGACGGTCGCGCGCAATGAACCGGGCAAACGAGAATCCCACCACGCTCGCCGCCATGGTTCCCACCATCGAGAGCGCGAACGCCACGGGCCACGGCCAGATGAGGGGTGCGGCGATGATGAAGACGGTTCCTGGAACACCGAAAGGCTGCAAGACAGTGTAAGCGAGGACGAACCCCAGGTAACCCCATGCCCCGAGATCCGCCACCGTACGAGCCGCGCGCACAGGCTCGGCGAACGCGTGCAGCAAGCCGAGGCGGTGCGCCACCGCGAGCGTGCCCACGACGGCGACGAGCGCGGCCGGCCTTTGCAAGCGGCGCAGCGACGACGTGGTGCGAGCCTCGGTCAACGGCGGTCCCTGAGCATCATGCAAAGCGCGCGCAGGGCCACGCCGAAACGCTCCGCAAACTCGGACCGCGACGAGCACTGGTGCTTCAGGCCGCGAGCGGTCGCGGTGAGCATGTCACCGAGCTGCCGCGCCCTGATCCCTTCGGACCTGTAGGCTGCGGGAAGTCCCGACCCGCGAATCGCCTTGGTGATCATCTCGACGAAGCGCTCCTCGCTCTCCGCGAAGAGGGGGCCGACGAGGGCGTGGCCCATCTCTTCCAAGTCCGATACATCGGCTCCGATCATGCCGATGTAGCGCCCGAACCATCCGTCGAAGGCGCCCGCGAGCTTCTCCTGGATCGACAACGACGGATCACGAAGCGATCGCGCCGCGATATCGAGGCCGGTTTCCATGGCGTGCGCCACCGCCGCGCGGAAGAGGTCCTCTTTGGTTGCGAAATGGAGGTACAGAGTCTGCCGCGATACATCGGCAGCTCGAGCGACCTCTTCCATCGAGGTTTTGCGGAATCCAAAGCGGACGAAAGTCCCGAGCGCGGCATCGAGCAGTCTGTTCTTCTTGTCGTCGGGGGCGGGGGCCGAGCTGGTCACTGG
>DASXTY010000755.1:0-5351 GCA_036505155.1 Polyangiaceae bacterium
CCACCGGGGCGACCACGGAGCTCCGAGATTTGTCGACGGATCAAACGGTTCTCGTCCGGGAAGGCGAGTGAATCGCCGCGGTCGCAAGGCCACATGAGCCAGTTGGCGCAGTCTATTTTCTTGTCAAAGCCCGTGCGCCCGCCGTTTATTCAGTGTTTCCGGGTTAGTCAACATCACGGCTCCAGGTCACGGCTCGAGCGTCCAGAGCCACTTCGTAGTAGCCGTGGCCATTCCACGCCAACGGACGCCCGCCCTGCGACAGCGTGCCGCCATCGACGCCCACGCGCAAGACGTGTCCAGGTGGGAAAGCAGCCGGCAGCGACCAGCGCCAGGTGACCTTACCGCCGGCGCTGGCGCGGGCCGAAGCTTCGAACGTCCGTTGTCCGAGCCAGTAGGCCCCGATGTCGACGACGCTGTCGATCCACAGGTTGCCGAGACTCTTGGCATGCTCGATGCTGCCGGTGATGCTGGTGATGTCCACGCCCGCGAACCAGTTCTGGCTTGTCGGCAGGATGGAGTGAAAGAGGAAGATGAGCCATCGCCCTTGCGCGAGCGCGGCGTCGATGTGCCCATTGAACACCGCGGCCGGCTCGCCGCCGGAGGCCCCCATGATCGGTAGATTGAAGGGATCGGTATTGTCGCTCGGAGCGACGGTGCCTGGGCTCACACCGCGTGCCACGAGGAAACGAGCCGCGGCGTAGGGCTGGTAGCCGACATCACCAAACGGAGCGGCAAACGTCCACACGCCGGCCTGGCCCAAACGTTCCGCGATATAGCTCGAACAGTGATCGATCTCCTGGTCCATGGTACCCGGATGATTGCAGCCGCTGAGATCAGCATGGCAGTGGTTCATAGTGTGATTGCCGATTTCGTGTCCTTGCGCGATCGCATCTCGCCAAGTGGTGTCATAGCCCGCGTACCAGTTGTTCGACGGGTTCACGTAGAACGACATCCGGACCCCTTCCACCTTGAGTTCCGCCCAATGATCGATCTGGGACGGCTGCGAGTCGTCGAATGTGTACGAGACCGCAGCGCGGAACCCAGCCCAGGGCAGCACGCGAAGGTTAGCTTTGGCTCCGCTCGGCCGGGGCAGGTCACCCGACCTGGGAGGGACGGGCAACATTGCCGGTGGGGTATTGCCGGTCCGGAGTCTCACCGGTTCGCCGGTGGCGGAGGCGGCGGCGTCGCCCACCGAGGGGACCGCCGAGCCCGCAAGCTTGGTCGCCTCCCCGCCTTGGACGGGAGCTGTCGGGGTCAAACATGCGCTCGGGACCGCGATCAGCGCCAGGGTCGCCATGAGTACTGCCGCACGAAAGCGGCGATCCGGCCCGCATCTCGCACGACAGGATTGCGCCGTCACCGCTTTGAGCAGAGCCACGTAGTCTGAAGGGATTGGGGTCGATGAGACTCAAGATATTCGAGGGAAGATAACGAGGCCCCCTCAAAAAACTTGGCAAAGTCTTCCGAGGGGGCTCGTCTCCGTGTTGCTAGACCCGGAGAAGAAGAATGATCGACCTGTGGCCGCTGAGCGCCAAGTTTTTTCAAGAGCTTTTGAGAATTGATGGGCAGGCAGTTTCTGAAGCGCAGCGAAGTGGCTGCCGGCACTGCCAGGGGCGGCTGGATCGGGCCGACTATCCGCGTAAGGTTCGGGGCTTGCCAGCGGGTGTGGAGGAGCATTTCGGCAAGCGATTCAGCTTGTGTTGCTGTCGTGACGGCTGCCGCAAGCGACTGACACCGGCGTCGGTAAGATTTTTGGGGCGGCGTGTTTACGCCGGTGCGCTGGTGCTGGTTGCCAGCATGGTATGTCTGCTGGTCGGCAAGCCGGAGCCGCTTTTTGGAGTTCCGGCTTTGACCATCGGACGTTGGTCAACGTGGTGGCGAAGCGCGTTGAGGCAAACGGCGTTCTGGAAAGTTGCCCGGGTAAGGCTGCTGCCGGCGGTGGACGAGGCACTATTGCCAACATCATTGCTCGAGCGCTTCAGCACTGGGGACCGGCCATCAGCACGAGGAGATCCCGAGCCGATCTGTGAGCAAGCACTGCTCAGCGCGCTTTCGTTTCTGCGCCCGGTGACGACATCGTCAGGTTTGCCGATGGCCCGCTGATCACACGCAGAAGATGGCAATTGCGCTGCAATAGCCGAGTTTTCTAAAAGCAGCCCCACGCCGATCACGCCCTAGAGCGAGTCGGGACAAAGGAACGCGACTCAATGATTGACCGCGACAAGGCACCGGTACGCTTGCGCTGGGCGCGGCTGAGATTTCAGATTATCGGACCGCTGTTCGCTGATCCGCCTGAGCACGGAGCGCTGCGAGCTCGGCTCGAGGAGCTGGCGGCCCGAAGCTGGCGCCATCCAACCACGGCAGAGGCGGTCCGCTTCGGAGTGTCCACTCTGGAGCGTTGGTTTTATCAGGCCAAAGCCGGTGAGGACGACCCAGTTTCGGCGCTGGCCAGAAAAGTGCCGAGCCACGCTGGGACTCAGCCCTGCGTATCGGAGCCAGTTCGCCGTACCCTGGAGCTATTGTATCGGCAGCATCCGAGCTGGACCGTTCGGTTGCACTACGACAACCTGGTCGCGCTCGCGGATAAGGATCCATCACTCGGCCCGCTGCCGTCGTACTCTAGTGCGTTGCGCTTCATGCGTGGCCGGGGCCTGATGCGGCAAAAGAATCGAAAGCGTCGCGCCGAAGATGCTGCCGGGCAAGGTCGCTCAGCTCCGCGCGAGATGCGCTCCTTCGAGGTCGAGCATGTGCATGGCTTATGGCACTTGGACTTCCACCAGGGCTCGCGCAAGGTCATCACCGCTTCAGGTGAGTACCAAACTCCGATGCTGCTCGGCATCCTCGACGACCGTTCCCGGCTCTGCTGCCATCTGCAGTGGTACCTGAAGGAAACCGCTGAAGCGCTGGTGCACGGCCTGAGCCAAGCAATCCAGAAGCGCGAGCTGCCCAGGAGCCTGATTACAGACAACGGCTCGGCAATGCTCGCCGCCGAAACGGTCCAGGGCCTGGAGCGGCTGGGGATCGTGCACTTCACGACGCTGCCATACACGCCCGAGCAAAACGCCAAGCAAGAAAATTTCTGGGGACAGATCGAGGGACGCCTATTGCCGATGCTCGAGGGCCAAGTGCCTCTGACGCTCGAGCTACTCAATCAAGCCACCCAGGCTTGGGTCGAGCTCGAATATAACCGGCGTGTTCACTCCGAGACACGGCAGACTCCGCTCGAGCGCGTGCTCGCGGGGCCAGATGTCTCGCGCAAGTGCCCTTCGAGCGACCAGCTCCGGCGCGCATTTCGCACCGAAGAGAGCCGCGCTCAACGCCGAAGCGACGGCACTATCACCGTTGAAGGTGTCCGATTCGAGCTTCCCTCACGCTATCGCACATTGCGGCGAGTAACCGTGCGCGTTGCTCGGTGGGACCTTTCGAGCGTGGACTTGGTTGATGCTCGAAGCGGCCAGTTTCTCACCACGCTTTTACCGCTCGATAAAACCAAAAACGCCGATGGCCTGCGCCGCGCCATCCAGCCGGCTTCAACCGAGCCTGAGCCAGATCCGAGCGGCATCGCTCCCTTGCTCAGCAAACTCATGGCCGACTACGCCGCCACTGGTCTTCCTCCCGCCTTTTTACCCTTCAAATCCAACGAGGAATCATCATGAATCAAAAACTGCTCGGCTCCTTTGGGCTAAAGTTTCATCCCTTCCGACCCGATACTCCCATCGAGGCCCTTTTCCCAATCCCGGCCGTCGACTCGTTCTGCCGCAGAATCGAATTCGGCCTCGCCGATGGCGGCTTCGTCATGATCACCGGAGACCCAGGTACCGGCAAATCCGTCGCCCTGCGCTTGCTAGCTCATCGCCTTCGCTCTTTGCGCGAGGTGGTCGTCGGCACCATCGATCATCCCCAGAGTCGCGTTTCCGACTTTTACCGCGAGCTCGGCGACGTCTTCGGTGTCCCGTTCGCCAACCACAATCGCTGGAGCGGATTCAAGGCGCTTCGGGCCCGATGGAGCGACCACATCGCTCAGACCCTCATGCGCCCAATTCTGATTGTGGATGAAGCGCAAGAGATGCTCGACACGGTTTTCAGCGAGCTTCGCCTGCTCTCCAGCAAGGAATTCGATTCGCGCTCGCTTCTCTGTGTCGTCTTCGCCGGCGACAGCCGGCTGCCAGAGCGCTTCAGAAAAGAGGAGCTCTTACCTCTCGGTAGCCGCATCCGACGCCGGCTGACCCTCGATTACGCTGACCGGGAGCACCTGCTCGCCTGCCTGGATCACTTGCTGGACGCTGCTGGAAACCCCGCCCTCATGACCACAGAGCTCAAAACCACTTTGGCCGAACACGCTGCCGGTAACTACCGCGTCCTGATGAATCTCGGTGATGAATTGCTCGCGGTTGCGCTCGACCGAGACTTGCCCCAGCTGGATGAAAAACTTTTCTTCGAGGTCTTTGCTCCGCCCCAGCCCAAGAAGGCTAGCTCCAGGAAACGGTAACGTGAAGCCGCCTTCTGAACAAGTTATCGCTGGTTTGGTCGCCCGGGACCTGCTCACCACGGTCGCTATTATCTGCGCTCGGCGCGGAATTACCGTGCATGACCTCTGCAGTCCCACTCGCACCAAAGCCGTCTCCTATGCCAGGCACGAGATTTGGTGGACCCTACGCTGTCACCCCCATAGACACTACAGCTACTTTGAGATCGCCCGACTCTTTGGCTTCGACCACTCCAGCGTTTTCTATGGCGTTGCTGCCCATTTGCGCCGCATCGAAGATCCCTTGTGAGCACCCATCAGAAAACTCGCTCCCTTGCCCATCAATCTTCGCGCTCACGCTTACTAGACGTGTGCGGGTGGGCGTTCATCGCCTACTGCCGGATTGAGTGAGCGGCCCTGTTTTCCCGTCTCGACGGGGAGAGCGCGCCGGTAAGGTCAAACTCAAGGTGAGCCACGCTGATGCTTTTAGGCGTGACCTGCGCCGAGCATTCGGCATCGACCAACCCGAGACACGGCGCATTGTGCGCAAGGACGGTAGACGCGACACCAAGACGCACTGGAAGCCGCAGCGTCAGCTCACGGCCCGAGAGCGGGAGCTATTCGAGGAAACCAACTACAGCTTGCCGGTGGACTTTCACTCGTGGCGCCGGGCCTACTCTCAAGCGCTCGCCGATGCCGACGTGAACGTCCAGCAGGCCACGGCACTGGCGGGCCATGCCTCGCTATCGGCACACCAGCGTTATCTCGAGAGCGCGACCAAGATGCGGAGCATTCCCGAGCGCGCGCTACCGAGGCTTGAGGTTTCGCACACTGAGTTTCGCACCATGGTTCTGTTTCCTGCGGTTTCTGGGGGTTTCGCCTCATG
>DASXTY010000756.1:0-3994 GCA_036505155.1 Polyangiaceae bacterium
CGGCGGCTCGCACCGGTGGCCCCCGGTTTGCTTCGTCGTCGTTGTCGGCTCCGCTGGTTGTGGCTGCCACGGCGCTCTATCTCTCAGCTCGATGGCAGGACTTTACTACCTGGCAAACCAGACTCACGCGGCTTGCGTTGAAGTCTTTGCAATCGAACGTTCAGTGGCGCGCGACGGACCCGGATTTCGGCGCCCCTTATCGCGAACTGCAGGCCCAGGTTCCCGCGGGCAAGGCGATCGTGGCCATGGTCGACGAGCCGTTTCGGCTCGATTGGCGGCGAAATGCCGTCTTCATTCTCGATCTCCCGGGAGCGGCGGCGCCCCCGCCCGGATTACCGGTTCAGCAAGGACCCAGCGTGTTGCTCGATTACTTTCGTGCCCAGCGACTATGTTATCTGATTGTGGTGGACTCGCCGTCCTCGGAAAACTTGTACCGACGGGAGGAGTGGAAAGCCCATAGAATGCGAAAACCCATGACTCTCGGGATCGACGCCTTCGCCAGCCTCCCTAATTCGACGGTCAAGTCGGTAAGCGGAGGCATGAGGCTCCACGATCTCACGATGTCACCGTCAAGCTGTTCACCGGATTGATCAGAGGGCACCAATTCTTTTACGGCGTCCCCCCGCCTCCTTCAGCAAGGACGCTCCTCACCGCCAATGCCAGCGCGCAGGAGTTTGCCTGGCGGCGCTCCGCCGCTGCCGTTTCCGGCCGCTTTCTCCTCGAGCCGCCCGCTGAGTACAACTTCACATCCGCTTTCGCACGCTGCTTGAGCACTGGCTCGCCGCTCTTCAAGTCCCAAATTCCGATGCGCGCGGTGTGCGGAACACGCTGCACGCGCTCCTCGTCGGTTTCGCCCGCATCCGGGGCCTCTTCAGGAGCCGCAGATCGGCCCGGGTCTTCATCCAGCACCAGGGTGAAATATTGCGCGCGGGTCAGAATTTGAACTGCGATCGGCACGTCGTTCCGGGTGACACTGTCCAGGTCTCTGTCGTACGCCTTGATTCCGAGCTCGCTGTCGGCCTCGTGCAGTTCGTCGCTCCACTCTTCGGACAGCACTCGGAGTGCTCGATAAGCCAGTCGCATGTTGTACGGGCGAGGCGGAGGCGCGCACACGCTGTATTCGTTGCACAAGGTGCCTGCCTCGCAGCTCGAGGGCGACCGGCAGGGCACACCCCGGGTGGGGTCCGGCAATCCCTTGGCGACGAAGAGGCACGACGTGAAGCCGTCGTGCAGCGAGCGCGCCGCCGCGCGCCGAATCGATTCTGGCCTCAGGGCGTTGCTCATTCGAAGCCGAAGGTAGACTCCCGCGCCTGCGACAAAGCGATCGCTGGACACCCCTGGCTTAACGTAATCGCTCTTCCACGGAGCCGCGAGCTCGCGCACCCAACTCTCGACGCGATCTCGAAACGGAAAGATCTGCGGTCCCAGCGCTTTCGCCAATGCGCGCTGCTTGGCCATGACTTGACTCTTTTGGCTCTCGAGCGCGCTCTGGTCCTTCCACCAATAGGCAATGCCAAAGCCGAGTATGAGGACTCCGGCCCACAGCCAAAAGTGCGGCGGCATGGCCCGCACCCGCACTTTGCCAAAAACCAACGCGCGCCGGCGTTCTGCGCGCGAGGCGCTGAGCGATGGCAGACCCCGCTCCCGGGTCTGTTCTCGCCGAGAGCTCAGCACGCCTTTGCCGGCTCCTGGCATGGTGTCAGCCCGAAATCAGTCGGGCCACGGCGGGCTTGCGAGCTCAACCCGCGCTTGGCTCAGCACTCATGCGCCTCCCGGCGCCGGCGGGCCGCTTTCGCCCCCGAGCCGGCCGACCATGAAGCTGATGTTCGGATAGCCGGCGAAGGCAGCGGTTTGAAACACGCTCTTTACCACCAGGGCCTGAACCCTGCGGTCCACCTGCAGCACGCAAACACCCGGAAACTCACGCCCCGGGTTGATCTGCTTCCACAGCTCTCGCTTGTTTTTCAGAACGTTCATCAGCTCGTCGACGCGCTGCAGGCGGTTGGCCTCGATGATGGCCCGGGTGTTTCCAGCCGCAACGCCGTCGACCAAGATTTGCGTTCCCGTCACGGCGACCATCGGCGCTTCCACCATGTCCAAGACGTTCTCCGCGCTCGGCATCTTCACGTTTTTGTCCACGGGAAGCTCGCCGGTTGCCGAAAAGCTCGCCAGAAGGAATATCACGATACACAGCAAGAAGTCGATGAACGGGATCAGCGGAATCTCGTGGTTCGACGCTCGCTGGCCCCCGCCCAAGACCTTGCGACGAACGAACGCCAGCGGCACCTGATGCATCAGGCGCCGCCCGGGAACTTCGATAGGCTGCTCGAAACGACCGAGGGGCTTGTCCGACATCGTACTACCTCAGTTCACCGCGAAGGTGAGGTTGAAAGACGGCACCTTTTCCGTCTTGCCCGCGAAGGCGTACTCACGCTTCGGCCTGTAAACGGCGTCGATCACGGCAATCACGTCGGCAAACAGAGTGGTGTTGTCGGTGTGCAGCACCGCTTGATCGAATTTCTTGTCGGTTGGGGCGCGGTGCGAGCCGTTTGCAGTCCACTCCTCCGCGATCTTCTTGGCCAAATCCGGAAAGATGAAATCGCCTGCGGTGCCGATAGGCACCGCCTTACGGGGCACGTCAATGGTGTTCACCACCGTGCTGCCTTCCTTCCAAACCAGCTGGAACTTGCGCTCACCCCGCATTTCGACGTGCAGCTGCTTTTCCTTCTTTATTTCGGTTGGGGGTTCGTCTTTGGGCGGCCCCGGAACCCCAGCATCCGCGTTGATACGGGCCATCTGTGACCATACGGCGGTGACCAGCAGAAACGCCACTAAGCAGAGCAGGAAGTCGATGAAAGGAATCAGGGGAATTTCGTGATTGGTGGGCCGTTTGCCACCGTGCCCGCCACCTGTGTCGATACCTGCCATAGTTGCTCCTTCGTAGCTGTCGATCGCCTTTTGGCGGGACGGGGCCCCGGAAAATTCGGGACTTTTTCCGACCCGCCCTCGAGCTCAACCGATCAAACTGCTTGCTCCAGCCCCTGCAAGTTCACCTTCTGGCGGTTGGCCACCACCAAGTTTAGCACCTGAACCGACGCCTCGTTCACGTCGTCTTCGAGCTGCTGGGTCTTCCCGTTGAGAAACGCGAAGCCGCACAGCGCTACGATCGCAGAAAGCAGCCCGAACGCCGTGCAGTTCATGGCCTCCGAGATGCCTTCCGCCAAAATCCGCGCCTTCTGGCTCGGGTCCACCGACTCGCCGCCGACCGCGCCGAACGCCTTGATCAAACCGGTGATGGTGCCGAAAAGCCCAGAGAGCATGGCCAGGTTGGCAAACAGGGCGAGGTAGCCGGTGCGCTTGTTGATCTTAGGCATTTCGCGCAAGGCCGCTTCATCCATCGCCGCCTGAACTTCTTCATCCGGGCGATTGACCTTGACTAGGCCGGCCTGAATGATCCTGGCAAGAGGTGCGTTTGCGGCCGAGCACATCTTGACTGCCTTGGCCACATCCCCCGCCAAGATGCACTTTTGCATGGTGGCGAGAAACACGTCCTTGTTGATCGATGCCCCATACAGATAGACCGCTCGTTCTGCGATCACCGCGATGGAGCAGACCAACCAAAACATGATGATCCACATCGCCCAACCCCCTGCTTGATAGTGATGCCACAGTTTCGCCATTGCTGGTTACCTTCCGGCTGAAGCTCCCGCTTCTTCTTCGTCTTGGTCGGTCCGGGTAGGACGGCGAGTCGGCGTTCGCCGCTCCGCCACGGAGCGAGACGGCTTTCGCCGCTCGGCCACGGAGCGAGACGGCTTTCGCCGCTCGCTTACTGTACGCGATGTTCGCGCCGGTACCGACAAGGGTCCTTCTTCGTTCTCCTGCCGCGCGGATTCGCGGTCGCGGACGGCCCCATCTTGCTGATACCCGCCCTCCACAGTCAAGAGAGATTGGGCGAGCCGCCAATCTTCGCGCGTGGGTAGAAATTTTTAGAAAA
>DASXTY010000757.1:0-1682 GCA_036505155.1 Polyangiaceae bacterium
CAGATGACCGGCATTAGGAGTAGGTACGGCTGGTAGAACGGGCCGATTGCACCGGCGTGTCGCCCAAAGACCAGTACACTGGTTACGGCGAGCAATACCGACAGGCAGGCTACCTCGAGCAACCGGCCCGAGCTGGGTGCCGGAATACCCAGCGACGTCCAGGTGAGCAGCAGCGGGGCGAGCACCAGCGCCCCGATGACGTCCCCGAGCCACCAGGCCCGCCAGGTTTCGGCGAAACTATCCATGCGGATCACGTGGCCGGCGAGCAGGCTGCTCACACCGACGGTGGCGCTGATCGCGGTGCTCAGTATCGCGGCGATGAAAACGAATCCAATCGCATCGCGAATCTTGGCCATTCCAGGATGGAACCCGAGGACACGAATCAAAAGCGTGGCGCCCACTACGGCCTCCAGCGTGTTTCCGGTGGCAATACCCCCAGCCACCAACGCCGGCGCGCCGGTCCACATGTTGGCAATGAACGCGCCCACCCACACCCCCGGCCAGAGGGGTAATCCGAATAGGAGCAGCGCAGCGAATGCCACCCCGGTGGGCGGCCAGACCAGCGTCGCAAAGCCGCTCACCGCGTCCATGGCCAGCCCGAGCTTTGCCGCTGCCAGGTACACAATCGCCAACGCCGCCATTCGCGCCGCCCAGCCGAGACGCGAAAATCGTGAAGGTTTCGAAAGCGACCGTTCCACGACTAATCCAAACGGGAGGGATCCACCGGAACCAGCGTGAAGCCGCCGTGGACCAGGTCCGCCTCCGCGCGCCGGCGATCACCGACGATAACGATAACCAACTTATCCGGAGTGAGGCGCGAGCCGGCCTCACTCTGCACTATCTGCGCGGAGGCGCTTTGTATTCGCGCTGCGTATCCTGTGAAATAATCGTAGGGCAAGCCCTCCGAGTACACTGAGATCAGGTCGCCCGCCACACGGCTCGTGTGCTCGAGATGGGCTTGCAGGGCGTGCGTGCGATCCGCCCTGGCCCGGCTGGTTTCTTGTTCGGTGATGGGCCGGCCCAATCCGGGCTGCTGGGCATGTTTCATTTCGACCATGATTTCGTGCAAGGCGGCCGCCGTCACGCTGGTCTCCACGCTGGTGGTCACCACCAGAGCACCCGAATTTCGCGTCGCTAACACGTGCGCGAACGCGCCGTAGGTGTAGGCGTGTTCTTGCCGCAGATTGGTATTGATGCGAGAGGTGAATTGACCGCCCAAAAGGGATACCAAAACCTGACGGACCTCGTGGCCGGGCGCGGTGCGTACGGGGAATGGCTGCGCCACGAAGATCGCGCTCTGCACCGAATCAGGGCGATCGATGAAATACACGTGAGCCGCATCGGACAAAGTTCTAGGCTGGTACGCCGCCGGTTCGAGCTTGCTTTGACCGGTCCATGTCCCGAATGCGCGCTCGACCAGGAGCTTCAGATCGGAAAGCGAAAGATCTCCCACCGCGATCAGCGCGGTATTGGCCGGGATCACTGCCCGCTGGTGGAAATCGCGCAGGTCCCCCGGGCTGAAGCGGCGCACCTCCGAAACTCGCCCGGTAACCGGGTCGCCGTGCACCGGGCCCAAGAGCTCGCGATAGCCAACCAGCTCGGCGACGCGTTCCGGCTCCTGTCGCTCTGCTATCAAACCGTCGATCCATTCCGCTCGAACCCGCTCGAGCTCATTCTTGTCA
>DASXTY010000758.1:0-3741 GCA_036505155.1 Polyangiaceae bacterium
AACGAGACAAAAGGGTCCCCGCCGATTTGCGGCCCCAACGCGGGATTCCGGGTATCCCGTCGGCCGCATCACCAGTGAGCGCGAGCAGGTCCGGTATGGAGGCTGGCCCAACCCCGAATTTTTCTTTCACTCCCGCTTCTCCGAGGATTCGCTGACGCATCCGGTCCCAGCACACAACCCTGTCTCCAATGACGCACTGGGCGAAGTCCTTGTCGGGCGAACAGATGACCACCTGCTCCACCCGAGCGTCCCGGTTATACCGGGCGGCGGCGGTAGCGAGCGCGTCGTCCGCCTCGAATTCGACCATCGGCCAGGTCACGATGCCCAGCGCGGAGCTCACCTGCTCGGCCAAGTCAAACTGAGCCAAAAGCTCCGGGTCGACTCCTTCACTGGTTTTGTAGCCTGGAAATAGCTCATTGCGGAATGACTCGATGACGTGATCGAAGGCGCACGCCAAGTGAGTTACCTCAGGTCCTCGCAAGAGCACCACCAGCGTGCGCAAGAGTCCGACCGCCGCTCCCACTTCTCGTCCGCCCGCGTTGTTTTTTCTCGGCGCGCCGAAGAATGCGCGAAAGAGCTCGAAGGTGGCGTCGATGAGGTGCACTTTCATGGCGGCTCCACGGTAGACGCTTGACAACGGAAGGACGTTGACGGCGCGGCGTTAGCTGTGAGATACCGAGAGCGCCTTGTCAATCGATTCCAGGTTTCGGGAGATCGCGCGCGCAACCGTGCGCACCCAGGAAATCGCGCCGGGCGCGCTCAATTCGGCCGCGGTCGAAGCCGCGGTTCGCGCCGTACAACACAGCGGCCTGGTGGTGCTGGAAGGCGCAGTGACCGCTGAATCCATCAACGCATTGCGACACAAAATGACGGAGGACCTGCCCGCGTTTCTGGCGCGCAACCGTCGGCCGTTCAACTGGAATCCGGGCAACCTGCAGCAGGCTCCGCCCCGCGCCCTCCCCTACCTCTTGCGTGACGTTTTGGTAAACGACTCGGTCATAGCAGTCACTTCGGCGTTGCTGGGCGCGGGCGTTCGCAGCGTCTACTACGAGGGCAACACCGCCATGCCTAGAAGTACCCAGCGGCAGCCGGTGCATACCGACCAGACCCAGCTCTGGCGGGGACTCGAGCACGCGCCACCGGCCAACGCGCTGGTGATCAACGTTCCGTTGTGCGACGTGGGCCCTGAAAATGGTGGAACCGAGCTGTGGCTCGGCTCGCATCTCGAAACTGGGCTTACCTGGGGTGATCCGCTGGATGTCCCGACGGATTTGCAGGAGCGGCGCCGCGCGTTCGCGCCACCGGTGCGCCTGCAAGCGCGCGCTGGCGACGTGTTAATTCGTGACATTCGCTTGTGGCACGCCGGCATGCCCAACGGCACCGACGAGCCGCGATTCCTCATCGCGATGATCCACACCGCGGGCTGGTGGCGGTTTCCCGGAATGGAGCCCCTGAAATTCCCCAAAGGCGCGGAAGGCTTGTTGTCCCATCCCGTGCTCACGACCCACGTCGAGTTCGTCGACGAGCCCATTGATCACGTGCAGCTCACCGAGGGTCATAAGTACCAGGACTAGGGCGTGTCGCCTTGCCGTCGAGATCGCGGACATCGTCCGGCTCCATGGCGCGGCGCTCCGCCGCACTCGCGCCCTGACCCCCGAGCAGCACCGGACCCTCCACGCCATCGAGCGCTGCAGGACGGCGGCGCTCGGGGGGCACCTCGACGTATGCTCGCGCTGCGGTCATCAAGAGCCCAGCTACAACTCGTGCAGAGACCGCCATTGCCCCAAGTACCAAGGCGCAGGCGAGATGGGTCGCGGCTCGCTCGGAGCGGCTCCTGCCCACCCCGTATTTTCATATCGTCTTCATCGCGCATTGCGAAATCTGCGTGAGTAGCGTTGAGCGAGCCACCGGAGTCACGTTGCGCTTGACCGAGCTCGGTTTCCGGCGAAGAATTCAGTTGAGCGTGAATCGATTGGGTTGGCTCGGTGCGGGTCTTGCGGCGTGGGCCGCTGCGCTCGGCTGTGATAACGGCTCGGCAGTCCCGCCGGGGAGCTCGGAAGGCCCGAGCGGTCGCGCCAGCGGCGGCGCAAGCTCGGACGGGGCCGTAACATCCCAATTCTGGGGAGGCGGGTCTTACTCCGGCGGCTCAGGGGGCGCCGACGCGGGAAAAGTCATGGTCGACAGGCCGTTGGTGTTATGTGGCCAGACTGCGGGCGGCGCCGCGGGCTACGGCGCGGAGACAGGAAGCGCGGGGATCGGAGCGTCCGGTGCCCCTCCTTGGGACGATATGTGCTCGCTTCCACCTTCGCGTTGCGCAGATGAAAGCACCCTTGTCTATTATCAGTCTGGGACATGCATGGCGGGACATTGCGTCTGGACCATAGAGTCCGTACCCTGTCCTTACGGTTGCTACCAAGGTGGCTGCGTCTGCAACTGCACCTTTTAGCTGTACCGAGTTCGGCGCGTTAGGCCGCGGGTGCTCCTCACTGGAGGCAAACGCTGAAAAGCCCCGGCAAGTATGTGTTGTCTCCATTTTCGGTAACCACCAGCAACTTGCGAGCGGTCGAGTCGATCACCGCGGACGGACTCCAGCCGCTGTCCCTGCCCTGCCCGGCCGAGATGTCCTGGTACGAGCAGCCGGTTCCATCGAGCTCGCAGCGATAGAGCACCGGCTTGTGATGATCATCGTTACTCAGAGTGACGATGAGCAGCTTGCTTCCGACCGAGTCGATCACCGCCGACGTAAAAGGATACACACTGGAATCGTACCTTAGGGGTGCGATAGCCTGGTAAGAACAGCCAGTTCCGTCGAGCTCGCAGCGAGTCAGCGCCAGAGGCAGATCGATCGCGTTTGAGGTGGATGACACGGTGACGACCATAAGTTTGTCGTTTATCGAATCGATCATCGGCAATATTACCCGGTAGCCGGTATACGGAAGCTGACCCGTAGAGATGTCCGCATAGGTGCAACCGGTCCCATCGAAGTTGCAACGAATCATCCCCAACTTGTACGAGTCCGCGCCGTTTTCGGCTACCACCAGAAGCTTGGCGCTCGCAGTGTCCACTACCACCGTCGGGTACGCGATTGGCCCCTGGCCCGCCGAGATATTCCAATATCTGCAGGCGCCTGCGCCGAGGTCGCAGCGAATCAGCCCGGGTTCCCGGAGCCCGCGGTTTTCGACGACGACCCGCACATCGCCGCTGGCTGGGTCGGCCCCAACCCAGCTCGCGCCCACATCCGCAGCCGAGATGTCCCGGTATGTGCAGCCCGAGCCGTCGAGGTCACAACGAATCAGTCCGGTTGTGTACCAGCCCGTGTCGTTCTTGATGACCACCAACAGTTTGCCCCTGTCGGTGTCGATCCCCGCAGTGGCAAGCAAGCCGCTCCGGCCGGCGGAGACGTCCGCGTAGGTGCAGCCGGTGCCGTCTAGGTCGCAACGGATCAGCGAGGGTCTCTGGTACCGCGAGGATCCGTAGTTGACAGTTTCGGTTATGGCCACCAAGAGCTTGCCGTTGTTGGGATCGATCAAAGACAACGGCGCCTGGCCGACGAACCCTCGGCTAGAAGAAATGTCTGTGTACGACACACAGGAGCTGCCACCCACGCCGCTGTCGCCGCCCCCGTTGAGCTCGCCACCCGCTCCGCTTTCGTCGGCGTTGCTCGAGCCTGCAACTCCACGCTCTGGGTTCCCGCATGCCGCCGAGAAGCCAACCACGAGCAGCTGCCACAAAATTGAGCGC
>DASXTY010000759.1:0-2107 GCA_036505155.1 Polyangiaceae bacterium
TCACCGGATCGCCGGTGCGGCGGATCAACCCTGCGGTGAAGGTTGAGGCAGTGGGTCCCTTTGATCCGGACCTGGAGCGCGCCTACACGGAGGATTCGGGTGAGCTCGATCGCGGGTTCCTTTACCACCGCTCGCAGGCCGCGCGCATTGGAGGACAGTGGCTCCTCGCCTATCTCGACAGTGAGCTGGTGGGCACCACCGGGTGGTTTATCGTCAGCGGCGTCGCCCGGTTTCGACGGGTAGAAACGTTCGAACCCTTCCGCGGCCAGGGCGTCGCCACTACGCTGATTCGCCATGTCCAGGACCACCCCGCGGTGCGCGCCGCCGATGTCCTGGCGATCTTCGTGAACGACGACGGCCCGGTGCGGCTCTACGAACAGCTCGGGTTTCGAATCGCCGGCCGGATGTGGGAGGCCATTCGATTTCTCTCCGAGAAGCGCGTGCCTGCGCCCATCTGAAACAAGCGCGCCAGACCTCGAAGCTGGCTCTGCAGGAAAACCCGGTGGAAATCAAAAGATTCACCGGGTTTTTGGTGCTTTTTGAGGGGGCGAACCGTACATGGGCGACCTCCGCAAGACTCCGCCGAGGCAAGACCTAGAACCGAGGCTTTGGTATCCGCGACCAGTCAATGCGCCCGCGGCACTGCTCCGGCGAGAAAATCGAGTTTCGGAGTCTGAGATTTTCCAAGCTGACTTGGCCGTCAGCCGCCGCACGGTAATCTGCCGCTCGGGCGGACTGTTCTGAGCAAGATCCAAAAGCCGCGCGGTGTAGATGGCCAGCTGGGAGCGTTGGCTCGCAATCGGTGGAACTTCTGGCTAGAATGCGACCCGTCGTGAATCGGATCGCCGCTGCGGTGCTCATGGCCGTCCCGCTCATCGGCGGCTGCTCGTCGAGCTATCGGCCAGCGCGAAGCCCGCGCGTTTCGATAGCGATGTCTGGCGGGTCCCCGACGTTCTACAAGGACGGGGAGGAGTACCCGGGCGGCCTCTTCTTGGGCGGGGCCGAGGACGCCGTTCACGGCAACTCGCGAGCCGAAAGGGAGGCTCGAACGGCGCACCGCCTGATGGTCGGCGGCTTCGTGGTGACTCTGGTCGGGGAAGCGAGCGCGGCTACTGGTTTGGCGCTGCTCGTCCCGGCCTACCCGACCGCCCCTCGTCGGGATGTTGGTGTGGGTCTGATAATCGGTGGGCTGGTCGGCACAATTACCGGCTTGGTCCTCCTGATGAACGCACCGCCGCACATGTACGACGCGATCAACATCTACAACGACGGAGTAGAGGCATCCGGCAGCGCTTCTGTGCCGGTACGCCGGACACCGCGACTGCCCGCATCTGCCGGCAATACGCGCTGACCGCTGCTCTCTTGCGCTTTCAGGCGCTGCATCCGTCAGGACACCGGCGCGACAGCTCACGGCAGAACCATCCGCCGCTCGCGGCCCCGCCGCCCTTGGAGGTCACGAGCAGCAAGCGAGGCGTGAGCGCTATCCCTTGCCGCGTTTCGCCCGCTCGGCGTCAAGTTGGATCCGCCACCCGGTTGAGCGCCAAAGTTCCCTGCGCTGGGGACCAGCGGTTTCCGTTGGCCTCCTGTTGCCCCAGCCCGCGTCCCGAGCTGTCCTAAACCGTCGCACTCTGTCCCAATGCCGGCTTCCAGAAAAGCAACGAAAATGGCCGAATTCATGTGTTAGTCTCGACAAATCGCCAGCTTAGCTCAGTGGTAGAGCAGCGGTTTCGTAAACCGCAGGTCTCGAGTTCAAGTCTCGAAGCTGGCTCCAGGAAAAAACCCGAGGAAAATGAGAAAATTCCTCGGGTTTTTTATTGATTTTTAACGGCGCTGAACCGTTGAAAAACGTGGGGTACTGGTGAGCAGTGTTGGATAGTTTTCCCTCGCTATTCCCCCAGAGGCCTTGACGTTTTGCCCCGGTCAGGGTCGTGATCGACTGAACACGCGAGTGGAAGATCTCTACCTGACAGGTGTTTTCGTCGCGTTTGCAGCCGGGGTTGTCAGAATTCTACGCCTCCCAGGACACCAGCAGCTTTCATTCTACACGCGAGTACCGCTTCGAGGGGAACGAACTGGTCGCGAGACTACTTGACCAATACAGCCAAGA
>DASXTY010000760.1:0-1561 GCA_036505155.1 Polyangiaceae bacterium
TCGCGAATTGCTTGGGCGTGAAGATGGTGACGAAACCCTGCGCGAAAGAGCCAACCGGCGTCAGGGTTAGCACGCTGACCAGCACGGCAGCCGCGGCAGCCGCTCCGACCAGCGGAGCGAACAGGCGTCGGCTCTGACCTCGCAGCGTAGTCCATGGCGATTCGGGTTCTTGCTGACGGCTGCTGATGCGGGCCACTGCCGTGCGCACGGTCTCGGGCTGGGATATGGGAGCGCGCGCTACGTCCAATTGCACCGCGGCGGCGATCGCCTGCCAATCGGCCAGCTCGCGAGCGCAACTCGGACAAGAATCGAGGTGCTGGCGCACGCGCTCGGCCTCAGTAGGATCAAGCGAGCCGTTCAGGAAGGCGGGGAGCAGCTCATCCACATGGGAATCAGCGGTTTCCATGGTCACTTTTAGTTTCTCCTTGCACCAGGCAGCGTCTGGGGGCAGAGTGGAAAATTCGTAGCGCGGACCATTCAGGCGCCTTGCCGCTCGTTGGGAGCTAAGAGGACCCGGAGCGCCCGCTTGGCGTTGCTGAGCCTGCTCTTGATGGTGCCCTCGGGGACGCCCGCTACCTGCGCGGTCTCCGCATACGAGAGGCCCTGACCGAATATGAGCACCAGAACTTCGCGATGGGCCGAGGACAGTTGGGACATCGCTGTGGCGAGCTCTTCCCGCTGGGTGCCAGCCAGGACGACGGCCTCCGGAACGGGGTCCCGAGCGGGCAGGACCGCAATCTCCGCAAAATCTGCCATCGGAAGCGAGCGGCGGCGCATGGTGTTGTGCGCCTGCCGGCGCGCGATGCCGAGCAGCCAGGTCTGGACGGTCGATCGTCGCTCGAAGCGATGCGCGCTATTCCAGGCGGCCAGGAGCGTGTCCTGCAAGACTTCTTCTGCCATGCTGGCGTCGCCAATCAGCCGCAGGAGGTAATAGAAGAGGGAACGCTGGAAGCTCGCGCCCAGCTCGGCAAGCGCTTCCGGGTCGCCATGCGCGATGCGTGCGATCAGCTCGCGGTGCCGTGTTTCGACCTCATCCGCGTGCACGCACGCTTCCGCCGCGGGTGTCTGGGTCGCCCTTTCCGCCATTCCCCCTCCGGCCTTCAACTACTGAGTAGCCCCCGGGCAGAGAAAAGTTCAAGCGGTGAACCGGGTCCAGGCTCGTTCAATCGCCGAGAGTGCGAACCCAGGTGAGACGGGGCCGAACCGAGTTGACAAGCCTCCGATCGGCCGTCCACAGTTCACAGCCCAAAATGGCTGCGAGGGCGAGATAACAGCAATCGTAAACGGTTGGACGGTTGAACTCATTCGCGTACTGCCAGGCGACGGAGTAGAGGCTGTCAGGCTCCCGGATTTCGATATCGAGGCTCTCTAAGAATCGATAAGCCGACTCCCCCTGCTCCGCATCGAGGTAGTGCTGATGCACTTTGCGGCGCAAGGTCGAAAACGTTTCGGCGCGGAAAAGCGCGGGAGCTGCTCGAAGCTCGCCCAGCTCCGCCCACGACTGCCAGAGTCTTCGAGCCAAATCGCTGTCGGTTTCTGCGACCACAAGCTTGATCGCAAT
>DASXTY010000761.1:0-3570 GCA_036505155.1 Polyangiaceae bacterium
ATCTCTGCACTACAGACAAATGCGTGAGCTCGACCTGTCAACATGCGCAGATTGCGTGCTTCACGGGCTTCTGCTGCCCGGACACGGGCGTATGCTCACAGTGTTGCAGCGACTTCGACTGCGGCGGGATCACCACCCAGTCTTCCAGCACGATCATTCCCATCAACTCGTGCTGCTGTAACGGCATGTGTCAGAGCTGCACCATTCTCTGCCCGATCACCATCTGAGGCAGCTCTTATTCGACCACGAACTCGACTCGTCGATTCTTGGTGCGAGCCTCCGGAGTCTTCTCGTTGATCAGTGGCTTATCGGGGCCGAATCCCTTGGCTTTCAGGCGCTTTGGGCTCACCCCTTTGCTAATTAGGTATCGCCGTACGGAATCGGCGCGCTCCTGGCTCAATCGCATGTTGAGGTCATGGGGCCCGGTGTCGTCCGTGTGCCCCTCCACCCGGATATTTTCGACTTGCGGGTTGGCCTTCATGGTGAGGGCGACTTGATCCAAAAGCGAGTGTGACTCCTCTTTTATTTGTGCGGAGCCATGCTCGAACTGCACGGTGCCCACAATCTTGAATTTTCCTTCCTCGAAGATGACCTGCTTATTGCCGGAGTCCGGGCACCCGTCCTCGTCCTCGAAGCCGTTAATGGTTTCCTTTTGGTCCGGGCACTTGTCCTTGTCATCCGGAATGCCGTCCTTGTCCGAATCCGGCCCCTCTTCGGGGCAGCCGTCATCGTCTTCGAACCGGTCGAAGTCTTCCTTGTCGTTGGGGCATTTGTCTTTGCTGTCCTCGATGCCGTCGTGGTCGGCGTCGTGGGTAGTGGGCCGCCCGCGAATCCCCACAAACACGCGGAACAACGGCACGCCGTAACCGGGGTTCAGACCGACACCGGGACCCACCATGAGTTCCCAATCTTCTCCCAGAGCCTGCCTGAGGTACCCAAAGGCTTCCACCGGGACCTCTTCCTTGTTTTGCTGGGTGAGGCCAACGGCGGCGTTGATCTCAGCGCCAATCTCGGTCTTTCCGTAATGTCCGCCAAAGCGATAACCGATGTCGCCAGCGAGCACTGCCTCGCTGGCGGCGCTGATATTGGCGAGCGAGGTTTTTTCGCGAAGCAGAATTCCGGCGTTTGCGCCCAGCCGCAGACCGCTCATAAAGCGGTGGTCCAAGATAATCTTGGGAATCCCCACCACATTGCGGGTGCCCCCTGAATAGTCGCCGAGGTGGGTGGGCGCGCGCAGCTCGAGCGCCAGCGCCAAGCCGACGCTTTTTCGATCGTCCAAAATGCGCAGCTTGGGCACCAGCCGAAGGTCTCCCAGCCCGACGGAATCGGGATTGTTGTCGCCGCTCTGGAACAGGAAGAACGGCAAACCGAGGCCGATTGCAAAGGGATCGGCCAGGGTCACCGACGCGAGTAGGTCGACGCCCAATCGGCCCCCCACCAGCTTGGTGGTGAGGTTATTGCTCGCATCCACAACCACCAGAGGGCGCACGGCATAGTTCAGAAAAGCGCCGAACTCCCAGGGGTCAGCCGTGCCGCGAACTCCGGAGCCTTCCGAATTGACCCATCCGTCCGTCGTCACGGCGGGCTTGAAGCGCTCTGCGTCGACGTTTTTGCTCTGCGCAGCCGAGCCCCGCGCTTCCAGCAGAGCCGCGGATGTCAGAAGAACCAGGACGGACAGGGAGTGGGAGCGCATGGAACGAAAATGCGTGGCGTGGGATAGGTCAGAAAGCCGAGCGGCGCCTGCGCAGGCCGATCAAAAACGGGAGAGCCAGGAGCAGGGCGAAGGGAGCGGTGGAGCGGGTCATGCCGGGCGACGAGCAAACGCACGCACCGCCTTCGACTTTTTGCCCAGGCAGGAGGCAAGTGCCGTCGGGTCCGCAGTAGAGCTGTGCCCCAGTCGAGTCACGGCCGCAGTCCTGGTTGGAGTTACAGGTGCGGCCCAAGCAACGCCCGTCGGGTGCGCAGGTGGCTCCGGTCCCGCACTGAGCAGTCGCTGTGCACGGCGCGCAACGACCGGCTTGGCAGATGAGGCCCGCGCAATCCGCGTTGGTGTTGCAAACGCCTCCGCCCGGCGCCACGCAGCGGCCGCCCGTGCAGATATCGCCGTTCGTGCAATCTGTAGGCCCGGTGCAAGCGTAACTACAGCTTCCGCCGACACAGCGTCCCCCCGGGCAGTTCGCGTCCGACTGGCAGCCGCCCGAACCCGAAGACACGCAAGAGCCCAAACCACCCACCAGCACACAGACTTGGTTTGCTCCGCAGGCACCGTTGCATGCGGTGGGGACGCAGGCGCCCGCCCCTCCAACCTCGAGATCCCCATTGGGTGGCGGTGTCTGGTTCACAGAACGAACGAACAGGTTCGCGTTACAAGGCTGGGTTAGCCCGACCAGCTGTAGGTCTATGGAACCCTGGGCGTAGCCGTGGGTCGCACCATTGATGAGGATCGGGTCGGTGTCGGTGCCGATCTCGGCGGTGGCACGGTTCGCCATGAGCCCCTGGGGAACGTATTGCGTGCCGTTCCACTGCCAGAGCTCGGTCACCGCGTTTCCCCGAAAACCGAATACATACTCGTAGCCGCCCAAGGATGGGTCGGTTGTGAACAGCGGGCTGATGTTGGTAGCGGCCGCGGGCCCGCCGGTCCCAAGATTCCGATCCGCATCGATGAAGACGAACACGTGGAGTTCGTTGGGAGGGGCTCCGTCCGAGACATAGGCCCGCACCCAGAGCTCTGCAGCGGTTGCGGCATAAGCGGTGCGGATATCGAGCGACTGCTCCTGTGGCTGGAAGACGGCCCCGTTGCCGGCTATGTCCTCGAAGCCGTAAGGCCAAGGCGTCTCGCCCGTGCGATCGACGGCGATCAGTTGGCGAATGGTGGGGGTGTTCGCGCCGCCAGCCCAGGTTTGGGCCGCGCTCGGAGACGCGATGGCCAGGATCGCAGGCAAAGCGAGCAACCCGAAAACCCCATGCGAGTTCTGTCGAAGCAACTCGTTCGAGCGAAAGCGCAGTGTCACCAAATTCCTCACGCCGCAGTGTGCACCGTATGACGAATGTCGAGCCGGATTATCGCATGTGTGGCGCGACGGAAATGCTTTTATCAGACGCGGGGGATCGGCTGTTTATTGCGGCGGCGAAATTGTGCAGCATGGGCGGACCCCCGTTGGTTTTGCCGGGGGTACGCCCCAACGTTGATTGCCCTTATTTGGCGGTGAGCTGATCTGGGATGGAGGCGTGCTTGGGTGGCCGTCGACGCGGCGGGAACTCCAGCTGCCGACTCACCCATCGAACCGGACCCGCGCGCGGAATCCGATAATCGTGACCCTCGCGAATGCGTGTCGATCGCAAATTGTTGGCGCGCACAATGGCTTCGACCGATGTTCCGTACCGGCGCGCGATGCGCGCTAGCGTTTCACCGCGCTTGGCCCGGTGACGAACGAAATACACCGGTGGGTCGAGCAGCCGCTGCTTGAGCAAGAGCGGATAGAGCCGGCGCCCGGTTTCCTGGGCGATGGGATTGTAAAAACGGATATGCATGTGGGTTCGATGCCCCGCCGCGTGACGAATGAGCGGCGG
>DASXTY010000762.1:0-6657 GCA_036505155.1 Polyangiaceae bacterium
GACGGAGCCCTGGCGGGCGCATCCTTGCCGTCCAAGGCGGAGCTCGGCACCGTAAAGCTGAGCTTCGTGCCAGTGGGAAGGTCCGGCGATAACTTGGCCATCACCGCCTTTTCCGCGCGTCGGTATCCGCTCGACAAGTCCCACTGTGAGGTGATGGTCGAGGTGACCAACACCAATCGCAAGCCAGTCGAGGTGGAGCTCACATTGCTAGGCGATGGTCAGGTGGTCGACGTCACCCGACTCGCGCTCGGCCCCGAGCAGCGCTTGCCGCGCTTTTATTCTGATCTCGGCGGCGCTGCCCGCTCACTCGAGGCGATCATCAAGCCTTTGAACCGGGGAACCGACCAGCTCCCGGCCGACGATCACGCTTACGCGCTCATGCCGGAGCGCAGGCGGGCACGCGTGCTGGTGGTGAGCTCCGGCAATACTTACCTCGAGGCGGCGCTCCTCCTCGACGAATACCTCGACGTTAGTTGGATTTCCCTGGATCAGTACCCGCCGCGTCAGAACTTCGACGTCACCATCTTCGACCGTGTAGCGCCGCCGCTCGCCGAGAACACCGGTTCGGCCCTCTACATCGCGCCGCCCCCGAAAGGGGCGCCAGTCGAGCTCGGGCGCGAGCTCAAGATGTTTGGCTTCGACAGTTGGGACAAGGACAGTCCGATTCTACGCTGGATGGCGCCCGGTGATGTGCAGGTGGCAAGCGGTCACGCGCTCAAACCGGAGCGAGGCGATCGCGTGTTGGGCGCCAGCGAAAACGGCCCCATTTTGGTGCTGGGGAAGCGGGAGGGGAAAGAGTTTTTGGTTCTGGGGTTCGACCCTCGCGACAGCGATTTCGTATTGCGAGTTGCGTGGCCACTTTTCGTCTTGAACACCATCAATTACTTCGTAGCCGAGGACGTCCATTACATCTCGTCCTTCCGGACCGGCGAAGTGTGGAGGATGCCGGCCCCCGCTGGCGCGGAGCTCGGGACGCTCATCGACCCGCGTGGTCGCGCGCACAGTGTGTCGGTCCGGCAAGGCAGCGCACTCTATCTCGGCGATCAAGCCGGGTTCTACAAGCTCACCGCACAGAGCGAGCTTCAACCGGTCACCACCACCTTTGCGGCGAATCTCACCGACGTGGAGGAGAGCCACATTCAGCCGGTAACTAAGCTTGATCTAGGTGGCGCGCCGGCAGCGCCGCCGCGTGGTCTTCGTGCGGGGGCGCGCGAGGAGTTGTGGGTGTACCTGCTCATCGCAGTTGTCCTCTTGTCCGCCATCGAATGGCTGACCTACCACCGAAGATGGACGGTTTGAGCCCGCGGCGCCTGCGCATCCTGTGGGGGTCTTTCATAGGGCTGGTCGGCCTCGCGATGGGTTTCGCCTTCTACCGGCTGGTGGTGAAGGCGCCCGCTCAGGCCTTCATTTGGAGCCGAGGCACGGCTGAATACCGCCTGCTCGAGCCGCATTGGCTCGGCGTTCTGTTGATTGCCCCTCTGCTTCTATTTGTCCTCGGGCGGTCGCTTGCCGACTTGCCGTGGCCTCAGCGCGCGCTCTCCGTAGTGTTTCGGCTGACGTTCCTAGCGCTCCTGGCGCTCGGGCTCAGTCGACTGGTGCGAAGCGGTCACACGAACCACGTGTGCACCGTATTTTTGGTGGATGTCAGCGATTCCGTATCGCCGGAGGCGCTTCAGGATGCGCACCAGCTACTGGAGCGAGCGCGAAACACCAAAGGCCGGGATGACCTCATGCGCCTGGTGACTTTTGCTCGGCACCCGCAACACGTGGAGCTCGAACGCGATGGTGAAACGCTGAAGCTCCCGACTGCTTCCGAGCTCCGGCATCGACCGACGCCGGGCGACGCCAATCCCGGCGCGGGGACCGATCTTCAAGCTGCCCTGGAGCTCGCGTTCGGGCTGTTTCCTTCCGGCTACCTCAAACATGCGGTGTTGGTGAGCGACGGCGTCGAAACCGATGGCGACCTTTTGGCCCAAGCCAGCCGCGCCAAAAGCTTTGGGGTCAAGGTGTTTGGCGTTCCATACCGGCGGCCGCCGCCTGCGGAGGTCGCGGTGCGGTCGCTCCGAGGACCCCCCAAAGTGGACGTCGGCGAGCCCTTCGAAATGGTGGCCGACGTGTACTCCAGCCGTAGCACTACCGCCCGCGCTCGCCTGTATCAAGATGAGACACTCAACGGTCTCCAGGGACTTCGGGAGCTGGAACTAAAGCCTGGCGGCAACCAGGTCAGTTTCAAGAGCGTCGTGCACTTCGGCGGCCAGGTGAATTACCGGCTTGCGCTGGACCAGGTGCCCACCGACAAGTTCTCGGAGAACAACCACTACAGCGTCACCCTGGATGTGCCCGGCAGGCCGGCGGTGCTTTACGTGGAAGGGCAGCCCGCTTCAGCCGGTTACCTTTCGAGCGCGCTAGGCGCGCAGCAGTTCGACGTGGATGTCCGCTCCCCCAGCGCCTTTCCGGCTTCCATCGGTGAGCTCGAGCGTTACGCGTTCGTTATTCTTTCCGACGTGCCGAAAGAGTCGTTTTCCCCGAGCTCGGAGCAGCTCGTGCAAACCTATCTGCGGGACCTGGGAGGCGGCTTTCTGTTTGCCGGTGGAGCGGCGGGATACGGACTCGGAGGCTGGGGTCACAGCGCAACTGAGCGGCTCTTGCCGGTCACCATGGATGTGGAGCGGCGAAAAGACATGCCCAGCGTGGCGATGTCGCTCATCGTGGATCGATCGGGATCCATGACCGGATTGCCCCTGGAAATGGCCAAAGAAGCGTGTAAGGCAACGGTGGGCACGCTCGAGAACGACGATCTCATCGAAGTGATCGTCTTCGATTCGGCGCCCATCGTTTCCGTAAAGATGCAGCCTGCGCGCTATCGGACTCGCATCCAAAACGATATCTCGGCCATCCAGCCCGGCGGCGGCACCGATATTTTCCCTGCGCTCGACCTGGCCAACCAGCACATCTCCGTGGTTCAGGCCCGTAAAAAGCATGTGATTTTGCTCACCGACGGAGATGCGCCGGACAGGGGTTTGCGCGAGCTGGCTCAGCAGATGCTCGCCGAGTCCATCACCGTGACCACCGTGGGGTTGGGCAATGGCGCGAATTTGGAGCTTCTCAGAACCGTTGCGGATGCGGGCGGCGGTCGTTTCCACCACGCGCCCGATCCCAATAGCCTGCCGCGGATCTTCACTCGAGAGACGGAGCTCGTGGCGCGCCAAGCTGCGGTGGAGGAGTGGTTTTCAGTGCGGCAAACCGCCCCGGCCGATTTTCTCCGAGGTATCAACATCGGCACCGCTCCGCTCTTGCACGGATACGTCGCAACCGAGCTAAAAAGCGCGCCGGCACAAATGGTACTCTCCAGCGATCGGGGCGAGCCGATTCTGGCTCGCTGGCACGTCGGGCTCGGCTGGTCGCTCGCCTGGACCAGCGACGTCAAAAACTTCTGGGCTGCCGATTGGCTGCGGTGGTCGTCCTATCCGAAATTTTGGGGACAGTTGGTGCGCGAGCACATGCGCAAGAAGCACCGGCGTGAGCTGGACATGAAAACCGAGGTGTCGGGCGGCCATGTGCACGCGGTGGTGGACGCTTTCACCGCCGACGAACGATTCGACAACGCAATGCAATCCAAGTTGAGCGTAACCGGCCCCATGCCCAAGGGAAAGCGCACCGAGTATCCGATGCGACAAACCGCGGCGGGACGGTACGAGGCCGATTTCGAGCTCGGGGAATATGGGTCTTTTCTGCTCCACGCAGATCACTTCAGGCTGGGCGACGACGGCAGTCTGAAACAAGTTGGAGTAAGTTACGGTCAAATATCCAATCCGTATCCCCGCGAATATGCGAGCTTCGAGCCGGACGTGGACCGTTTAGCGCGGGCCGCCGCGGTTACCGGCGGCACCATCGACCCGACTCCGTCGGCCGCATTTGCTCCCGGCTCCGACCAGATCGCGTTCCAAGCCCCCTTGTGGCACCGATTCGTGGTAGCGGCGCTGGTGGTTTTCGTGCTGGACCTTCTGGTACGGCGCGTGCGCCTTTTCGACCGCAAATTCTTGCCTCGCCGACGCGCGCCGGCGAGGTGACCGGCTAGGCCACGCCGCGAGAGCTCTGGGCGGCCGTGCCCCGCCTTGTGCAAAAACGAAAAAAACCGCTACCCTCTCCGGCGCCGGAAAGCATTTCATGGGTTTCGAGCAGCTCCGTCACCGGCTTCAACACGGCCGACCACTGGTCATGGACGCGGATGCAGGCGCCTCCTTTCGCGCTCGCGGTGTCGCGCTCGACACCCCGGGAGCGCTGGGCGCGCTCTTGCGCCAGCGACCGCTCGAGGTCCTCGATCATTACCGCGCGGAGGTGCACAGCCGGGTGGACGTCCTGTGTGCGCTCACCGCCGACACCACCCCGCGCGCGCTCGCCGAAGTGGGTATGCAACATCGATCCGCTGCGCTCACCAGCCAAGCGGTGGAGCTGGCTTTCGAAGCGGCAGAAAGCACCGACAAGCCGGTGGCGATCGCCGGAGTCGTCGCTTCCGACATGGTAAGCCCGATCGCCGCCGATCGGCTGCACGAGGAGCTCAGCGAGCACGCTGCGCGGGTTGCGGCGGCAGGGGCAGAGCTCTTGCTGGCGCGCGGCCAGGGCGCGCGCTTGAGCTTGATGGCCGCAGTGGTAGCGGCTGCCAGCACGGACTTACCGACTTGGGCGGTCATTGAATGCGCGGCGAGCGGCGACTTGCTTTCGGGCGGCAGCGCGCTCGAGCTCATCGAGTCGCTGCAGCTTGCCGGCGCGAGCGCGATCCTGTTCGAAGTGGTGTCGGTAGACCGGGGCCTCGAAGAGCTCGCACGCGCCCACTGGGTGTTCGAGTCCGCGGGCAGCGTACCGGGCGTATTGCTAGCCGGCAGCAGTCGCAGCGTGCGGGGTTTTGAAGACCCGGATTCGGAGCCTGAGCGCTGGGTGTCACGCGCGCTTGAGCTCAGCGCCGCCGGCGCACGCGTCCTCGGGGGCGGGGCGTCCACCACGGAAACGCACACAGCGGCACTCGCGCACGCCCTGGGCGCTCTGCATCCGTCGCTTCCCTCGCAGCGCTCGGACACGGAGCTCGGCGGCCCGAAGCACTGGTGAAAGACCGCGTTGGGTATGCTGGTGAGCGCAACTCCACGCGGTGCGGAAGACTCCCCGATTCGCAGTGAAGAGGAGCTCCTTGAGCCTTTTCGCCTCGCCGAAAAGCCCCCAGACAGGTGGCGCATCGGCGTCGAAGCCGAAAAATTCGGGGTGGACCGCGATAGCGGCGCACCGCTCGGCTATTTCGGCGAACGCGGCGTGGTGCGAATTTTTCGAGACCTCACGTTAAACCGCGGCTGGCAGGAGGAGCGGGAAGAGCCAAGCGGCCCGGTCATTGCCCTTCACCGCTCCGGCGCGGCCGTCACACTGGAGCCCGGGGTTCAGTTTGAGCTCAGCGGCGCCCCGCAGCCCGATGTGCACGCGGTGGCGGAGGAGCTTTATGGCCATTTGCGCGAAATCGAAATCATCTCAGAGCAGATGAACCTCTTTTGGCTCGGCGTGGGATTTCATCCAACTGCGCGTCAGGCCGATTTAGTGTGGGTGCCCAAGCAGCGCTACCGGGTCATGAAGAATTATCTCCCAACGCGAGGTTCGGGTGCGCTCGACATGATGCGCCGCACGGCCACCGTGCAAGCAAACTTAGACTATGCGAGCGAAGCGGACGCCCTGCACAAGCTTTTGACCCTCTTGCGGCTCTCTCCGCTGTTCCACGCCATGACCGCCAATGCGCCATTTTTTGAGGGCCGGCTCGCGGGAAAAAAGAGCGTGCGCGGCGAAGTTTGGCTCAACATGGATCCCCACCGCTCCGGCCTCATCCCGGAGCTTTGGACCCTGCGGCGCCCCGGCTATCGCGACTACGCAGAATGGGCACTCGAGGCGGGAATGTTCCTCTTCAAACGCAATGGCCAGGTGATCAGCAACGCCGGCCAGAGTTTTCGCAGTTTTCTCCGAGACGGCTACCAGGGGCACCGCGCCACTCTTAACGACTGGAAGCTTCACCTCAATACCTTGTTTCCAGAAGTTCGACTCAAAAACACCATCGAGGTGCGCCCTTGTGATTCCTTGCCCACGGAGCTCGCCTGTGCGCTGGCCGCCCTTTTGACAGGCATCGCCTACGATCAAGCGGCGCTGGACGCCGCTTCGGAGCTCATGGCTGGATTGAGCTACGAGCAAGTGCAATCGGCTCGCCCCGAGCTCGTGCGCATCGGGCTCGAAGCAACGATCGGCGGCACCAGCGCGCAAAAGCTCGCCGAAACGCTGATCGAAATTGCCGCCGGCGGCCTCCAGCGGCGATCGCGCAGGAACGCAGACGGGCTCGACGAGCAGGTTTATCTCAAGCCGCTGGTTCATCTCGTCGCAGCCGGAAAATCGCCTGCCGATCGATTGACGGAGGGCCTCTCGAATCAGCGAGAAAACTTGCTTCGGGAGATCCTGGAGCGAACAAGACTGTAGACGCGTCAAAGCACTTGGAATGCTCCACCTGATCGCACGCCGCGCAGGAGCCTATGCCAGTAGGGCGCCATCCGCTCCTGTCGGTCATGAATTCTGCAGCCTGATGCCTATCCGCCTGATGACTGGCTCTGAAAACTGAAACCCTAATCCGTGGAGCATTCG
>DASXTY010000763.1:0-11509 GCA_036505155.1 Polyangiaceae bacterium
CGGTGGTGGAAAGGGCGCTGCGCGGGTCCAGATCCGGTGTGCGGGCGCCGGATGCCAGCGCCGCTTCCACCGCGCGCTCGATGGCGACGGCTTCGGTTTCGAGACCGAGGCTGTGCCGCAAGAGCAGCGCAGCGCTGAGGATGGTGCCCACTGGGTTGGCGATGCCCCGGCCCGCGATGTCGGGGGCCGAGCCGTGGATCGGCTCATACACGCCCAGCTTTGCTTCGCCGAGCGAAGCGCTGGGCAACATGCCGAGAGAGCCGGTGAGCACCGCGGCCTCGTCGGAAAGAATATCGCCAAACAGGTTTTCGGTGACGATCACATCGAAAGACCCCGGCGCCGTAACCAGCCGCATGGCGCAGGAATCGACCAGCTGATGCTCGAGTTTCACGTCGGGAAAATCGCGGCTCACCTCCAGGGCTACCTGGCGCCACAGGCGCGATGACTCGAGCACGTTCGCCTTATCGACGGAGGTGACGAGCTTGCGTCGGCCCGATGCGATCTGAAAACTGAGGCGCACCACTCGGCGGATTTCCGCGTCGGTGTATTCCAGCGTGTCGACGGCGCGAACCCCCGAGTCGGTGCGCTCCCGAAACTGCGGTTTTCCAAAGTATAGCCCTCCGGTGAGCTCGCGCACGATCAGCAGGTTCACATCGCGCGCGCGTTCCTCTTTGATGGGCGCCGAATGCACCAGCTCGGGGTAACTCCTGACTGGACGGAGGTTGGCAAAGAGGCCCAAGCCGCGCCGGAGACCGAGCAATCCCAATTCCGGGCGAACCGCAGCCGCCGGATTTTCCCACTTCGGTCCACCAACTGCACCGAGCAGCACGGCATCCGCGCTCTTGCAAGCTGCAAGGGTTGACGCCGGAAGCGGTTCTCCGGTTTGGTCGATTGCGGTTCCGCCAACCAGATGGGATTCGAAAGTGAACTGGTGATCGAATCGGGTCTCGATCGCCTCCAACACGGAACGCGCTCCTGCGACGACTTCCGGCCCCACACCGTCGCCCGGCAAAAGCACTATTTTGGCCTTCACTTGGCTACCGACGCAGGCCGTGCGGGAGCCGGGACATCCTCGCCACGCGTGTGCTCCCGGGCCTTTGATAAAACAGGTGACCGGGCGCCGCGGCTCTTCACCAAACCGTATTCGATGCTGTCCACCAAGGCTGCCAGCGACGCCTCGATGATGTTGGCGGAGGCTCCCACTGTGCTCCAAGTGTCGTGGTCGCTCCGGCTATCGATGAGAACCCGGGTGATGGCCTCGGTGCCCAGTGACCCGTCCAAGATGCGGACCTTGTAGTCAGCCAGCTGAATTTTGGCGACTTCAGGATATACAGGGGTGAGCGCCTTGCGCAGCGCATCGCTGAGCGCGCTCACCGGGCCGTTGCCTTCACCGGCGGTGTGCAACACTTCGTCGCCCACTTGGAGCTTGACGGTGGCTTCGGCGAACGTGTCCGAGTCGCGCCGCTTGCCCACCATGACGTGGTAGTCGAGCACCTGAAAAATGGCGCGATAACCGGGTGTGCGGCGGTGCAAAAGCAGCGCCACCGAAGCTTCTGCGCTTTCGTACGAAAGCCCTCTGGCTTCGCTTCGCTTGATTTCTTCCAGCGCTTCCAGTTCCAACCCCTGGCTCACGTCGAGGCAGAGCTCTTCGGCTTTGCTCAAGATGTTGGCGCGCCCCGAGAGCTCGCTCACCACCACGCGGGCGCCGCCGCCGACCAGCGCCGGGTCGATGTGCTGGTACGAGTCGGGGTGCCGTCGCATGGCGGAGACGTGCACCCCTCCCTTGTGCGCAAAAGCGCTTTTTCCGTGGTAGGCCATGTGCTCGTCGAAAGCCAGGTTTGCCACATCGGCGACGAATCGGGAGAGCTCGTTGAGCTCCTTGAGTTTTTCTGTTCCCACACACGCGTAACCGAGCTTCAGCTCCAGGTTCGGAATGATGACGGAAAGGTTTGCGTTGCCGCAGCGTTCGCCGTAGCCGTTGATGGTGCCCTGAACGTGGCGAGCGCCCGCCTGCACCGCAGCCAAAGTGTTTGCCACGGCGCATCCGGTATCGTCGTGGGTGTGAATTCCAACCGGGAAATCCAGGGTTCGTCCCACCTCCTTCACCACTTCTTCCACCCGCCAGGGCAAGCTCCCGCCATTGGTGTCGCAGAGCACCAGCACTTCGGCGCCGCCCCGCATGGCCGCCCGGAGCGTTTCCAAGGCGTAGCTCGAGTCCGCGGCGTACCCGTCAAAAAAGTGCTCGGCGTCGTAAATCACGCGACGGCCGCTTTCTCTGACGAAACCGACCGATTCCTCGATCATCTTGAGGTTCTCATCCAGGCTGGTGCGCAAAACCTCGGTCACGTGCAAGGGCGAGCTTTTCCCGAATAAAGTGCAAACCGGCGTTCCCGCGGCCAGCAAGGCTTGTAAGTTCGGGTCATTTTCCGGGGCGTGCGCAGCCCGACGCGTCATGCCAAAAGCCGCCAAACGCGCATGGTTCCAGGCTCGATCGCGAGCCCGCGCAAAAAACTCGGCATCACGCGGGTTGGAACCGGGCCAGCCGGCTTCGATGAAAGAAACGCCGAAAGCGTCCAGCCTATCGGCAATACGAAGCTTGTCTTCCACCGTGTAGGAAACACCTTCGCGCTGCGTTCCATCGCGCAGAGTGGTGTCATAGATTTCTATACTGGGAGAGGACACCTAGCTCGGCCTTCATATGCTTCAATGCGGTCCTGAAAAGACAAGATGTAACCCAATTGATCCAGGCCCTCGAGCAAGCAATGGCGAGAAAACGAATCGATGGGAAAGCCGACCTTCGATCCGTCGGGCAGCCTGAGCGTGGTCGACTCCAGATCCACGGCGACTTTGGCCATGGGATCTCTTTCGAGATCCGCGAGCAGACGCGCGGAAATCCCTCGGTCTACCTGGACCGGTAAAAGCCCATTTTTCAAGCAGTTATTGCGAAAAATGTCGGCAAATCCGGTGGAGATCAGAGCGCGAAATCCCCAACCCATGAGCGCCCATGGGGCGTGCTCGCGCGATGAACCGCAGCCGAAGTTGTGCCCCGCGAGCAATACCTCAGCACCTTGATTTTCGGCTTGGTTCAAAGGAAAGCCGCTCAATGGCAAGCCATCCGAGCCGTAACGCCAATCGGCAAACAGATGCTCGCCCAGGCCCTGCTTGTCGATTACCTTCAAAAACCTAGCAGGGATTATTTGATCGGTGTCGATGTTGTCGACCAAAAGCGGGATCACGCGCGAGACGAGACTGGTGAATTTGGGGACCATGATTTCCGGGGGTCCGGGGGTTACCCCCCGGGGAGGATTACGGTGGGGGGCGGGACTATAATGGGCCGAGCTCCAGGCGGCGCACGTCGGTGATACACCCAGTAACTGCGGATGCCGCGGCGGTGAGCGGTGAAGCGAGAAAGGTGCGGCCGCCTTTGCCCTGCCGGCCCTCGAAGTTGCGATTGCTGGTGCTGACGGCGTATTGTCCCGGGCTGAGCTCATCGCCGTTCATCGCGATGCACATCGAGCATCCGGCTTCGCGCCATTCGGCGCCGGCTGCTTTGAAAATTCGATCCAGCCCCTCGCTCTCGGCTTGCCGTTTGACTTGCTGAGAGCCTGGCACCACCAGCGCGCGCACCCCCGGAGCCACCTTGCGCCCATTCAGAACCGAGGCGGCCAACCGGAGGTCCGAGATGCGCGAATTGGTGCACGAGCCGAAGAACACCACGTCCACCTTGTGGCCGAGCAAGGGCTTTCCGGGCTCGAGAGCCATGTAAACCATTGCCTTGTGGAAGGCTTCGCGCTGCGCTCCGTCGGCAAAATCCGTCGGGCTTGGCACGCATTCCGAGATGGGGATGGCCATACCGGGGTTGGTTCCGTAGGTGATCATGGGCTCGAGCCGGTCTGCATCGAGCTCGACGGTGTGGTCATAGAGAGCTCCCTGGTCGGTGGGGAGCTTTCTCCAGCGCGCGAGCGCTTCGTCCCAGTCGGCGCCTTGCGGGGAAAACTCGCGGCCCTTGAGGTATTCGAAGGTCGTATCGTCCGGCGCGATCATCCCGGCGCGCGCACCGGCTTCGATGCTCATGTTGCAGACCGTCATTCTGCCCTCCATGCCCAGCGCGCGGATGGCGCTGCCCGCGTATTCGATGACGTGGCCCGTACCGCCGGCGATGCCAATCCGGCCGATCAACGCCAAGATGATGTCTTTGGCGGTGACGCCGGGGCTCAAGCGCCCGTCGACACGCACCTCCATCGTGCGCGGCTTGGTTTGTAAAAGGCACTGCGAGGCCAATACGTGCTCGACTTCGCTGGTCCCAATGCCAAAGGCGAGGGCACCCAACGCGCCGTGCGTCGAGGTGTGGCTATCGCCGCACACGATGGTCATGCCGGGCTGGCTTAGCCCGAGCTCCGGGCCGATGACGTGCACGATGCCCTGCTTTTCATCACCCAGCGCATACAAACGGATGCCGAACTCGGTGGTGTTGTGCTCGAGCTCGGCGAGCTGAGCCTTGGATTGCGTGTCCAGCACCTGAAGCGCCTTAGGCAGTGTGGGAGTCGAATGATCCATGGTGGCCACGGTCAAATCCGGACGCCGCACGCGAAGACCCCGAGAGCGCAGTCCCGCGAACGCCTGCGGTGAAGTCACTTCGTGGACCAGATGTAAGTCGATGTAGACGACACTGGGCCGGTCCGGCTCCTCGACCACCACATGGTCTTGCCAGACCTTTTCGAAAAGCGCCCTCGGCATGGTTACTGCGGCGTGTTGGCGCGCGGTTCGTCGGTGCGGCCGCCGCGCGGACCATCTCGTACCGTATCCGCGACCCGGCTTTCCGTCGCTTCGGTCGAGGCAAGGGCCTGGTGCGCGCTGACATACGCGAGCACTCGATTCAACGCGGCGAGGTAAGCCTTGGCGCTGGCAACGAGGATGTCGGTATCTGCAGCGTGTCCGTGCATGATGGGAACCTGGCCGGGACCATGTTGGGGATTGATACGCGCATCCGCTGCCGAACACGCGCGCACGCGAACCCCCGCTTCACCGAGTGCATCAATGCCTTCGGTAACCGCATTGATCGAATATTCGAGCAGCTCGGTGGGAGCCTGCACGATTTGGTCGATGGCTTTGAAGGCCGCGTGTACCGGGCCGGTGCCGACAGCCGCTTCGATGCGCACCTGTCCGTCGGGGCCCTTGAGCCGCACGGTGGCGGTGGGCATGCCCGGCGTGCCGCAGGTCACCTGAATGCCGACCAGCGAATAGAGCTCCGGCCCGCGCGCGCTTTCCGAAGCTGCCAGGGCCTCGAGATCGGCGTCGGTGATCCGCTTTTTCCTGTCCGCCAGTACCTTGAAACGGTGGAAGGCGGCGTCGAGCGCGGCGCCTTCCAGCGGCTGGCCGAGCTCCCGCAGCCGCACGGCGAAAGCGTGGCGTCCCGAATGCTTGCCCAGCACCAGCAGGCTCTTGCTCGCGCCCACCGTTTCCGGACGCATGATCTCGTAGGTTTCTTCGTGTTTGAGCATGCCGTCCTGATGAATGCCGGCTTCATGAGCAAACGCGTTGGCTCCCACGATGGCCTTGTTCGGTTGAACCACCATCCCGGTGCGCAGGCTCACCAGCCGGCTCACCCGAACCAGCTGAGTGGTGTCGATGCCGGTGCTCAATCCAAAAAGCGGATGGCGGGTGTGCAGGGCCATCACCACTTCTTCCAGCGAAGTATTGCCGGCGCGCTCGCCGATGCCGTTAATGGTGACTTCGGCTTGACGCGCACCCGCGCGAATTCCAGCCAAGCTGTTGGCGGTCGCCAATCCGAGATCGTTGTGGCAATGCACCGACATCACCACCTTTTCGATGTCCTTGACGTTTCGCACGATACCGGTGATGAGCTCGCCGAACTCGCTCGGAATGGTGTAACCCACGGTATCGGGGATATTCAGCGTGGTCGCGCCGGCTTCGATTGCGGCTGACAAGACTTCATACAGAAACTCCGGTTCGGTGCGGCCAGCGTCTTCCGGGCTGAACTCGAGGTCCTCACAATATTCCTTGGCATAGGCGAGCATGGACCGGGTGCGCTCAATCACCTCCTGCTTGCTCATTCTGAGCTTGTGCTCGCGGTGGATGGGCGAGGTGGCCAAAAAAATGTGGATGCGGGGATGTTTGGCTCTCTTTATGGCTTTGTAAGCTTCGTCGATGTCCGCTTCGGTCGCGCGCGCCAGGGCGCAGATGACCGGCGGCTCCGGCGAGGCGCGCCCGGCAAGCGCTTCGATGCCGATGCTCTCCGCAATCGTCTGCACTGCTTGCAGGTCATCTGGTGATGCCGACGGAAAGCCGGCCTCGATGATGTCCACGCCCAGCCGGGAAAGGGCCTTGGCGACCTCGAGCTTTTCTTCGGAGGTCAGCGTTGCGCCGGGCGATTGCTCGCCGTCGCGCAGCGTGGTGTCAAAGATCCGCACATAATCCGGCTGCTTAGTCATCTTCAATCTCCAGGTCGAATGTTCACAGGGTCGACGAAAGGCATCATTTTGCGAAGCTCTGCGCCGACCTGCTCGAGCTTTTGTTCCCGCTCCTTTTGACGCATTTGGTCGAACTCCGGGCGCCCGGCCGCATTTTCCGCGATCCACTTTTTGGCAAATTGCCCGCTTCGGATCTCCTCCAGGAGCTTTCGCATCTCGGCGCGCGTCTGCTGGTTGATGACGCGCGGCCCGGAAACGTAATCGCCGTATTCGGCGGTGTCGCTGATGGAGTAGCGCATGTAATTGAGGCCGCCGCGGTACATCAAATCCACGATCAGTTTGAGCTCGTGGAGGCACTCGAAGTAGGCGATTTCCGGCTGGTAACCCGCCTCCACCAGGGTGTAAAACGCCGCTTTGACCAGCTCGCTCGCGCCGCCGCAGAGCACCGCCTGCTCGCCGAACAGGTCGGTTTCGGTTTCTTCGGCAAAAGTGGTGGTGAGAACTCCTGCGCGCCCCGCACCGATGCCGCAAGCATACGAGAGCGCCAGCGCATCCGCCTTTCCGCTTGCATCCTGATGAATGGCCAATAGGGCGGGCACTCCGCCTCCCTCGCGGAAGGTTTCCCGCAGGCGATGTCCCGGTCCCTTGGGCGCGATCATGCTCACGTCCACTTCGCGAGGCGCGACGATGGTTTGGAAACGAATGTTGAAACCGTGCGCAAACATGAGAGTTTTGCCCGGTTTCAGCACCGGGGCGATGTGCTCCTGGTAGAGCGCGGGCTGTGCCGTGTCCGGCGCCAGGATCATGATGACATCGCTTTTTTCCGCGGCTTCCCGCACGCCGAGGACTTCGAGCCCCGCCTGGCGGGCCTTGTCGCGGCTCTTACTGGTCTGGTGCAAGCCGACGCACACCTGGACCCCGCTGTCTTTGAGGTTCAGCGCGTGCGCGTGGCCCTGCGAGCCGTATCCCACAATGGCTACCTGCTTGCTCTGGATGAGCCCTAGGTCCGCCTGAGCATCGTAACGAATGATTGCCATGGTTCTCTTCCTTTCAATTCCCACGCTGAAAAACCGGGCGGGACATTAGTCAAGCCACGCGACGGGGGTGGATGGAGGGATGTGTCGCCTGCGCCGCGGCCCCGATGGGCCCACGCGTCATGGCGACGGTTCCGGTCTGCACCATTTCGGTAATTCCAAATGGCTGGAGCACGGTGACCAAGGCGTCGATCTTTCCCTGATCGCCGCTCATTTCAACAATCAGCGTATCTGGGCCCACGTCCACCGGCCGGGCCCGAAAGATTTCACAGAGCTGCAAGACCTCGGCGCGCTTTTCGGGTCCCACGCTGAGCTTGATGAGCGCCAAGTCGCGCGTCACCGAGGGAACGCGCGTGATGTCTTCGATGCTCAACACGTTCACCAGCTTGTACAGATTGGCTTCGATGCGTCGCGCCGTATCGTCGTCCGCGTCGACCACGAAGGTCATGCGCGAAATGCCGGCCTCGTGGGTGCGACCCACGTTCAGCGAAACGATATTGTAACCGCGTCGGCGAAACAGGGAGGCGATTCGATTGAGCACCCCCGGTTGGTCCTCGACATACGCAATGAAGGTGCGCAAAGTGGGGGACTGCGATGGCGACATGTTGATGGTCCTCTGGCTTCGGTTATTCGTCTCGGCCGGTCTCGTAGATGGGGTGCGCGGCGACCGGCGCCGGGCGGCGGATCATGTCGTGCAGGTCCGCGCCGGCCGGTACCATGGGATACACGCTGTCTTCCTGCTCGACCCTGAAATCGATGATCGCCGTCTGCGGATTCTCTCGGGCCTGGCGCACGGCATCCGCCAGTTGTGCGCGAGTGGTCACGCGCACACCGAATAAGCCGTGTGCGTCGGCGAGCTTCACGAAATCGGGGCTTCGAATGGGAGTGGCCACGTACCGCCCGCCGTAGAAAAACTGCTGCCACTGCCGCACCATGCCGAGGTAGCCGTTGTTGATGATCGCGATATTGAGCTTGATGTTTTCCTGAGCACAGGTGGCGAGCTCCGCTGCCGTCATCTGAAAGCCGCCGTCGCCCGCTACCACCCAGATTTCCTCGTTAGGGCAGGCGAGGCGCGCTCCCATCGCCGCCGGCAGCGCAAATCCCATGGTGCCCAGGCCTCCGGAAGTGATGAGCTTTCGCGGATGATCGTGCTTGTAATATTGCGCCTCCCACATCTGGTGCTGGCCCACGTCGGTCACCACCAAAGCTTTGCCTTCGGTGAGGCGCCACAGGTCGTGGATCACATGGGCGGCAAACAGCCGACCATGGTCGGGTAAATGCTGGATTTCCAGCACGGCGCTTTCCCCCTTGAGCGATTCGATGTGCTGGATCCACTCGTCGATTTCGAGTTTCCGCAGATGTGGGAGCAGCAACCGCAAAATCTCGCGGGCGTCTCCCAAAAGCGGCAAGTCGACCTTGACGGTCTTATTGACCTCGGCCGGGTCGAGCTCAATGTGGATTTTCTTGGCTTTGAGGGCGTAGGTCTTGAGGTTCCCGGTGACGCGATCGTCGAAGCGCATGCCGATGGCCACGATGAGGTCCGCTTCCTGAATCGCTTTATTGACCCAGGCTTCGCCGTGCATTCCCATCATCCCGAGGTTGCGCGGGTGGGTAGCGGGGAAGCCGCCTAGCCCCAACAAAGTTGCCGCGACTGGAATGTTGGTCTTGCGCACCAGCTCCAGCAACAGCGAGGTCGCGTTGGCTTCGATGACACCGTGGCCACAAAACAGGATGGGTCGGCGGGCTGCGTGGATCATTTCCACCGCTTGCTCTACGTCCTCGCGCAACGGCATGTGGTCCGGGCGGTAACCCGGCAATCGCACCGGGCTCGAGTCGTAGACGAAGTCGGTGCTTTTCTGTTGCGCGTCTTTGGTGATGTCGACCACCACCGGACCCGGGCGCCCCGAGGCCGCAATGTAAAAGGCCTGCCGGACGGCAGCCACGACCTGCTCCGGCTTCGTGACCAAGAAATTGTGTTTGGTGATGGGCAGCGTGACGCCGGTGATGTCCGTTTCCTGAAATGCGTCGCTCCCGATGAGCGACGAGGGTACCTGTCCAGTGATACAAACGATCGGGATGGAGTCCATCATCGCGTTCGCGATTCCGGTCACGAGATTGGTCGCGCCGGGTCCCGAAGTGGCAACCGCAACTCCGACGCGTCCGGACGCCCGCGCGTAGCCGTCCGCCATGTGCGCTGCTCCCTGCTCGTGGCGCACTAAAATATGCCGGATTGGATATTGGATCATTGCGTCATACGCCGGCATGATCGCCCCGCCCGGATATCCGAAGACCACCTCGACCCCCTCGCGCACCAGCGTTTCCCAGAGGATCTGCGAACCGGTCAGCGAACGGGGTTCGTCAGCCGCAGAGACGGGCTCGCTTCTCTGGATGGCTTCGTTTCTTGGTGTGGTCACAACGTCTCCTGAAATCAAAAAAACCCCCGCGCCTCGTTGGGTGCGGGGGCCGAATCCTTTGCGGCTAGAGCAAGTGTCAGACGGCCGCCGCACCCGGGCTAATAAGCACGAGCACGAGCACGAGGCGTGGCACCACCACTGCCGCCAGCGTCGTGGCGTCGCCCATCCGAGTCGACCGCATCGTGGTGACCATCTTGACCAGCGGGAGCGTGCGACGAGCCGGGCAGCCCGTCAAGTTTGTTCTTCCCGACGACGGGGCGCTGGCTTCGCGGCTTGTCAACAAAAGCCGCCCGGTTGCCGCCTGGGCGCCGGCCCACGCCTCGTAACCCATTGAAATCATTGATGAATATTGGACGGTGCCGCCGCCGCCCCCGCGCGGCTTCGGATCCACCTCGCGGGTTCGGACCTAGTGGCGATAGAGTGCGTCCAGCCAAATCATTAAAGCGATGAGCCAAGACAAGCGACAGGAGCTCGAGCAGGTGCTGGCATCGGCCACCGATAAGCCGCACGTCATCCTGCTTCGCGGGCATCCCGACCCGGATGCGATTGGCGCTGCGTTCGCGCACAAACGAATCTGCGACCGTCTCGGGGTATCCGCCACTATTGCGCATGTGCTTCCATTGTCTCGATCTGAGAATCGTGCGCTGGTCAAGCTCCTGAACGTCCCGATGGTTCGCATTAACGACGGTCAAGAGCTTCAGGAATACGGGTACCTATCATTGGTGGATACCACGGCTAGCGAGACCACCATCAAGCTGCCGGAAGGCTTGATCCTGCTCAGCATCGTCGATCATCACCGACCGCCCAGCATTCCGAAGGCGCGCTTCGTAGATATTCGCCATGACGTGGGCGCCACTTGCACCATGTATGCGCAGTTTGCGGAGGCCGGATTGGTGCCGTTTGGCGGTGGAGGCAACGACGATACGCCGGTTGCCACGTCTATGTTTTTCGGAATCCAAACGGATACCGACGACTTCGCCCTCGCCACCTCGGCGGATTTTCGGGCCGCGGCTTACCTGAAGCCATTCTGCGACATGGAGACCCTCAGCCGCATCGGCCGGCGTACCATCACTGCCGAAGCCATGGACGCGGTCGGCCGCGCGCTCGAGGACCTGGAGGTGGTCAGGGACTTTGCGCTGGCGGGGGTGGGTCGAGTTTCTAGTGTGAACCGGGACGCTATCCCCATGGCAGCCGAGTTCATCATGCGCCGCGAAGACATCGATACTGCGCTGGTCTTCGGCATCGTCGACGATCGCATCGACGGCTCGCTCCGAACCAATCGCGCCAGCGTCGACCCCGCCGCGTTCATGCAAAGCGCCTTCGGCGACGATAGCCACGGAAGGCCCTACGGCGGCGGCCGCGCCGACATGGGCGGTTTTCAAGTGCCGCTCGGCATGGTCGGAGAGTGCGGAGACGAAAAAGTGCTCTGGCGCATGGTGCGGGACGCCGTCCGAAAGCGCGTCGCGCGCGTGGTTCCCGAGCTTGAAAAGAAGAAGGCGCCGGCGGAGGACGAAGGAGACTGACTGCATCTCGCGGTCGAAGCGTACTTAAAGACTGACCGCTTCTGTACCTGCTGCAAGAATGCGTTCAGCCAGGGCAATGCAATTGGCCGACGCAATAGCATTGAAAA
>DASXTY010000764.1:0-2792 GCA_036505155.1 Polyangiaceae bacterium
CGCACGGATACGGGCCCACAGGATTGGAACACGTGTAGGGTGGTGTGCAGCCGCACGGGCCCGTCCCGACGCACCCGAGAGGCAGCGCGCAGTCACAGACCGCACCGCCGAATCCAGCCGTCCCTCCAACCGACTCCGAACCACCCGCCGTATAGCCACCTACCGAGGTACCGCCACTGCCCCCTCCGCTCACGCCGGCCGACCCTCCATAGCCGCCCAAAGCCTTACTGCCGCCCGAGGTCGCTCCGCCAGACCCCCCGCTGCCGCCCGACTGGACCAATCCCCCGCTGCCGCTGGGCCCGCCTTTCACCTCGACGACTCCTCCGCATGCGCTGAGCGCGGTCACCCCCAATGCCATGAGCAACTGTCGACTCCTCCAATCCAAAGGGACCCTGGTCCGAATGGGGATTCTTATAGCACGCGGCGCACTATCGCATCATCCCCAAATGGTCGGTTCGCAAAGAGGTCGCCGACCCGTCGGTCATGCGCACCACGAAATCGTAGCCATCCGCCTCGGCCGCGACGGCGACGCGGGCGTTAAAGCCGCTGTCGGGCGCGCTGTCGTCCAGGCAAACCCACGGTGAGAGCGCCTCGCCGGTAAGCGACAGCGGGCGGAATGCGCCGCGCCCATCCGACAAGCGCACCACGACTCCGAGCTCAGCGCCGACGTTGGCGAGACCCCAACCCTCGGTAGCGCCGAGCAAGCGGTAGGCCGGAACCTTCACGTTTCCGTAGTCGTCGAGCAGCACCAAGACCGCATCGCGCGATGGGAACCCTTCGGTCACGAGGAGCGCGTACCCGTCGCTGATGTGCACCATGTCTACCAGCGAGACGGGATCGTCGGAGAGGGCGATGGTCTTGGCGAACTGCCAATTGCCATCGGCTGCGATCGGCACCCAGGATATTTTGTACCGACGATCCTGCAGCATTCGGCTCCAGCTCAGGGAGAAATCGCGCCCATTCCAGGCGGCAGCCGGCTTGCAGTTCGAGACCCCGCACGAGCTCGCGCCGATATCGAAGCCGGCGAGCGTTGCGCTGGTGTCCGGCTTGACAAAATCCCCCTGGAGGCGGTTTTCATTGTTCCAGGCGATGAAAATCGAATCGGGTCCCACGGCCAACCGGTGGCTTGAGGTGGGTTGTTGGGTGATTTCCAGCGCGCCGCCGAGGGGCTGCGCGCTCGCATCGTGAAGCTCCAAAGATAGGGCCGAGGCGGCATTGAGCGAAAGCACCGCGAGCTTGTCCGCCTCCGGTGCAACGGCGAGGAGATTCCCATAAAAGATGGGCGACGAGTTGGATCCGTCGGCATCGAAAGTGAGAAGCGCCAACGTTCCACTATCGAAGGCAAAACGTCGCGCTCCGAATATCCCCATTTGATCGTAGGTGATAAGCAGCGGCTCGGGATCCATGACGGTCACTCGCGCCGCCGTGGTTTGCGAGCACGGTGCATCGGGGACGTCCACGGTGACCAAGGGACCGACGGCGGCATCCGCAAGCGGCTGGAGGGCGTCCGCTTCCGCGTCCGAGCTTGGGAAACCGGAGTCCGGGGAACTCCCGTCAGGTCTGGTGCACGAGGCGCAAGCGTCCGGGTATCCCTGGTATGCAGGGGCGTCGCCTTCGTGTGACCCGCAACCCATCGCAGCCGACAGAGTCAGCAAGAGAAGCGCGGCGCGGTTCATTGTGCGTCGACGCAATCGTAAGTGACGTTCCAGTCGATAAGCTCTGGAGTGGCGTCGGCGACGGGCACCCCGTGGGCATCCATCTGGAGGCAAGCATAGGTATCTTGAGGAGTGCCGAGCGCCGAGAGGTCTTTGGGACAGGGGTTTCCGTTGCCCGCCATGCTGCAGGTTTCGGGGTCCTGGGTGAGGCTCGCTACGGCAAGGGCCACCGGCGGGTCGGTGGTCACGGAATCGAGCGCGATGCAGGTTCCATCCGATGACGCGGCAAAGGACCGGAATCGAAATTCAACGCGGGTGTTGGGGGGCGTCGAGGTGGTGTAGGCGAAGTTACGCCAGAGCGGTGCGGTTCCAGTGGGGCAAGCTGCCTGGAACACGCGGGTCACTGTGAAAGGCACGTATTGCGGCGTGCTCATGTCTCTGCACGCATCCGGATCGGGCACGAGCTTGGTGGCCGTCCAGTTGTTCGAATGGTTGCACTCTTCGACGGAAGTTAGGACCGAATGCTGATAGGTCACGGTGACGCGCACGAAGTCGAGGTAGGCGGTGAAGTCCGGATTGCCTCCGCCTTGAGTTCCACTGGTCCGAGTGGCACGAACGCGCACCAGGAAAGTGCCATTCAGAAAGTCTTCGGCCTTCAGCGAAAGGCCGGAGAGGGTCTGGGTTCGGATGACGTCCGAAGTGGGCGCGGTTCCGTCGACTTGTTCGGCTCCGAGGGCGGTGGCGCCCGCACCGACGAACGCCTGAAATGCGAGCTCCGCGAGAGCCGTGGACGCGCTGACCTTCCACTTGGCTTCGGTTGTCACTGACGTCACCGTGGCGTCCGCCGGGATATTGAAGCCAAAGTTTCCGTAAGAGACCCAGTGCTCGGAGCTCGGAGCGGTCCATTCGACGGTCACCGTCACGTAATCGAGATAGGCAGTGAAATCGGGATTCGACGGCGTGGTGGAGCTGTCGCGGCTCACGCGCGCGCGGACCGAGAGGTTTGCATCGCTCACGTCGGTGCGGCTCAAACCCGTGGTGACCACCTGAGTCGCGGTCGTGTCCGCGGTGGGCCCCGTCGCATCGGTGGTTTCGGTACCGAGGGGATTGACACCGGAGTACGCTTGTAGCCCGAGG
>DASXTY010000765.1:0-3247 GCA_036505155.1 Polyangiaceae bacterium
GACGGAGCAAAAGTGGGGGCGAATCAGGGCGGCTTGTTGGTTATCCGCAGTCCGTGGCCCAGCATGCTGCGCACCATCTGGGGCGACGACGCGCGTTATCAGAAGCAATATTGGAGCGATGTGCCCGGAGTGTATTTCACCGGTGACGGGGCGCGCCAGGACTCCGACGGTTATTTCCACGTGGTCGGACGGATCGACGATGTCTTGAACGTCGCCGGGCATCGCATTGGCACCGCGGAGATAGAAAGCGCCCTGGTTTCGCATCCGGCGGTGGCGGAAGCCGCGGCGGTGGGGAGGCCCGATGAGCTCAAGGGCCAGGCGCTGGTGGTGTTCGTAACTCTGAAACCGCCGCATCAGCCGGGTGAGGCCATGAAAGCCGCATTGATGGAGCACGTCGCTCAGGAGATCGGAAAATTCGCTCGCCCCGACGCGGTGCGTTTTTCCGACGGGCTGCCCAAAACACGCAGCGGAAAAATCATGCGCCGTCTACTGAAAGACGTCGCCGCCGGGCGTGACAGCGGTCAGGATATTTCCACCCTGGAAGACCTCAACGTGCTGGCGCGTCTGAGGCAGGAAGAGGAGTAGACATATAAGGGGGGCCACTACTCCCCAAAGGGATCCGTCACTCTGCGCACCCCTCGGCGGTGGAAGTAGGCCCGCAACAAATCGCGAGCGACTTCGTTGGCCTTGCGGTGCCACACGCGACCGTTTTTCAATAAGACGCTCACCACCACTTCCGGATCGCGGCTGGGTGCGAAGCCGGTGAACCAGCTGGCGGTTTCGGAGCGGACGTCCGGTAGCGTGCCGGTTTTGCCGGCGACGCGCACCGGGCCAAGGTAACTCTGCCCGGATTTGTCTGAAAACGCTTCGAGCGAAGTTCCCCCCGAAACCGTGACCTCCATCATTCGGATAAGATGGCGCGCGGTGCTCGGGCGCATCACCTGCCTCACTAATTCGGGTTCTTTCTTGGCGAGATAATTGGGAGCTTGCTCGACGATGCGCAGCGCCAATGCGTTGCCGCGCGACGCGACGATGTAGGCGAGGTAGGCCGCTCCGAGCGGCGACAGACTGGTCCCGCGAAAGCCTGCAGCGGTGCGCGCAAACTCCAGATCGTTATACGGCACTTCCAGCGTTCCCATGGGCACCGGAGCTTCGAAAGGGACGGGTCGATTGAACCCGAACCGGTCGCCGACTTCGATCAAGTCCGTGCGCATGAGGTAGCGGGTGGCGAGCTGGGCAAAAACCGCATTCTTACTGTGTCCCAGTGCAAAGAAAAACGGGGCGCACTGGGCATTGGGGCCCGACGCCCGCTCCAGATGTCTTCGTTCGATGGCGTGTTTGCCGCCCCAGGTGCAGACGCGCGTGGATGGCGTTACGTTGGTGCGCTCCAAAAGAGCGGTGGTTGTCACCAGCTTGAAAACGCTGGCCGAAGGAGTCGACTGGGTCAAAATCCGAGAAGAATGGCCGGTGTGCGCCCAAACGCGGACCTTGGCGGAGCGAGCGTCAATGACCACGGCGGCCGCTTCCAAGGGCTCGGCTTCCGTCAACAGTCGCTCTGCTCGCCGCTGAAGCCACGGGTCGAGGGTCAGCTGCGCTCGACCTCCGGTCCGTAGCGGCGCGTAGACAACGTCGTTGGAAGCCGCATCCCCGGGCGGTGCCGAGCGACCGTCGTGAAGAGACACGTCGTCGAGATTGACAGCTGGCGGACGGGACTCCGTCGAACGAGCGGGCTCTTCCAGAGCTCGGCCGAGTGCGACCGCCTGACCAAGGACCAGGACGGCAGGCAAGAGCATTAGCCCTCGCACAGGTGCTGTCAGGGAGTGCCACGCGGTGTCCAGCCCTCGCCGCCCGACTGTCGATTCGGCGATGTGGCGAGCTTTAGCATGGCGAATTGTCACATCGGCCACTTCGCCACTGTTACCCGAGCGCGAAAAAGTAGCCAAAGTTTGGCGAGGTGGGTGTGCCGGGACCGGTGGTCCGAAACCTGCAACACCGCAAACATAAGTGCTTCGACAACCGTACCCACTGGGCCGACTCGGAACGCGCTGCGTTGAATTCTGCACGTTGCGAATTTGGCCGTTGAGTGGACGGTCGTCGTACGATTTTTTCACCACATCGAGGTAATCATGCAAAGACGGATGGGATTGCGAGCACGGACCGATTTTCGAGTTACAACTACGAATGGAACCCGGGTGTCCACTTGTCGGGGAGTGGAAGTCTCCCCAAGCGGCATCCTCCTAGACCGCGGGCGCCCAGTTACGACCAGTGACGACACCATGCTGGTGGCCCTGGAGCTGAACTTGCCGGAGCGGAGCCGCCCGCTTCGCGCGCTGGCACGGCCGGTCTGGGCGTTTGGGTCTCAGCAGGCCTTCAAATTCATACGGATATCCGACGTGGACCGACTGAATCTGGCGGAACACCTCGACGTATTGTGGCTGCGCCACGAAAAGATGAATTGACCATGGTTTTGAAGCTTCGAGGGTTGGCCCTGGTCGTGCTCGGCGCTGCGGCGGCCGGTTGCGTGTCCAAGGGCCGTTATGACCAGGCGGTGTCGGCGGTCAACGTCGAGAAGGAAGCGAGTCGACGAGCAACCCTGCGGATTACCGAAGTGAACCGAAAGCTCGCCGATCTCGAGCAGCGACTCCGGGAGCGCGAGAGCGCGCTCGGGCGCCGTGACCAGGAGCGCGCACAGATCGAGCTCGATTTGGCGGTAGTGACCAAAGAGCGCGAGGCTGCTCAGGAGCTGGCCGATCAACTGCGCGGCGAGCTCGGGCGTGTGGGAGATCACCTCAGGGCTTTCTCTGCTCAGAAGCAGGAACTCACAACGGCGCTCGAGCAAGCCGAACAGCGCGTGGCGAAGCTCGATCAAGACCAGGAGCGGTCCCTTCGGACCACCCGAGTCATGCGCGACCTCGCCCTCTTGCTGCAAGAACCCGTGAGCACGGGAAAACTGACACTCGACGTTTCCAACGGGCAGCCGATGCTCAGCGTTCCCAACGCACATCTATTCACTCGGAACGCCAAATCGATTGATTGGCGCGGTGTGCGAGTGCTCAAAGCCGTGGCGCGGCTGTCGGCGCTGCATCCAAAAGTGCGCTTCGAGCTCAGCGAACCCGGTACCTCAGGTGGTGAGGGCGCAACCCTGTTGCATCTAGTCGGCGAAAAGCTCGGTAAGTTGGGGCTCAAGGCGGAACGGGTGAGCTTCAAGCCAGAGAGAACGGCGTCCCCGTCGTCGGCCGATACCCCC
>DASXTY010000766.1:0-1614 GCA_036505155.1 Polyangiaceae bacterium
ATCAAGCCGGCTGGAAACGTCGACCATTTCCAGCCGGTTCTGCTCTCCGGGCGCGAGCTTCGCTTTCGCGGGGAATCGTATCGCGAAACCCTGGACAAACACTGGGTGCGGGACAGTCACGTCCGCACCACCGCACCCGGCCCGCCCCCGTCCGACCTCAAGCCGAACGAACATTGGATCGACATCGATCTGAAGTCACAAACGCTCGTGGCTTTCGACGGCACGCGGCCGGTTTTTGCCACCTTGATTTCGACCGGCAAGGAGTCGCGCATCGAAGAAAAGGACCACCGCACTCCGACCGGCACTTGGAGAATCCGGGAGAAGCACATCACCACCACCATGGATGGCGACGGCACTGCGGCGGGAGATTTGCCCTACAGCATCGAAGACGTACCCTACGTGATGTACTTCCATCTTTCCTTTGCCATGCATGGCGCTTTCTGGCATCAAAACTTCGGCATCCAAATGAGCCATGGGTGCGTGAACCTGTCCCCGCTGGACGCGAAACGCCTGTTCTTTTTCACCGATCCTCCGGTGCCCATCGGTTTTCACGGTGTCTTTTCCAGCAGCGACCGGCCCGGCAGTCGCGTGGTGGTGCACTGAGCGTCAGTTCATCGAGCTGGGTGCACCGGTCGGCTCGCGCTCACGCTCCACAAATGCGGCGGCGATTTCCCGCTCCAAGGCGGCCGAAAGCTCCGGCTCGAGCAGCTCGACCGCACCCGCCAAACGCTCGAGGTTGCGCTGGTACACGAATACTCGGGCGTTCACAATCGCTCCCTCGGGACGGGAGCTCACGCCGTCGAGCAACAAGAGCGCACGGGGATCCACCCCGTCCACCACCATTTCGACGCCGGGAACGTCACACAAGTACACTTCGTCTTCCAGCACGAAGGCGCGAAGCTTCGGGTCCAATTTCGCGAGCGCGTTTCGCACCGCGCGCTCGAAGGTCTCGCGGTTGAGGCTCCAGGCCGGCATCGGAAGCTCGAGGTCGAGCTCGCGCGAGCGCAAGAAGGCTTCGGTTCCCCCCGCCGTGTCCCCGTGCTCGTCGCGAATTAGGCCCAGGTAATAACACGCTTCCGGGTTTTTTGGACTGCGCTTGACCGCCTCTTCGATGAGCGGCGCCGCTCGCTCCACATTTCCCGTCTCGTAGAGCGCGCGGCCAACCAAAAAAGTGTGGCTCGGGTTTTCGAAGGGACCCGCAGGGAAGCGCTGGCACAGCTGCTTGGCCGCCTCAAGCTCACCCTTCCCGAGTAGCGCGTCGAAGTGCAAGAGCAACGCATCCACCACCTCATCGTTGGTCTCAGCCAGGTCCAACGCCTGCTCGCACATCCGTATGGCTTCGTCGAACTCGCCGAGCGGATGAATGTACACTTCGGCTGCGTTGAGCATGGCCTCGAGATAGCCATCATCCAGCGCGATGGCTTGACGATATTGCTCGACGGCGTCGTCGAACTCTCCGTTCAGCGCGGCAACATAACCGAGCAGGTTGTAAGCTTCGGGCGACTGACTATCGAGCTCCAGCGCTCGACGCGCAGACAACTCGGCGCCTCGCGAATCGCCGCGCTGAACCAAGTCCCAACCTCGGTCCAAGTGTGCGGAAAATTGGTCCATTCG
>DASXTY010000767.1:0-4792 GCA_036505155.1 Polyangiaceae bacterium
AATTGGTTTCGCGTCGGGTATGCAGCGGTCGGCCGACGGGCGACGCAGGCCAGGGGAGATAAGTGAAGTGCAGACCGATGACTACGAAAGGATCAAGACGGTCCGCTTGGTAGAAGATCGGCGCGGCCCACGGCACCTGCAGGACCTGCCCGGCTTGCAGCTCGAACCAGTGCGGGCCGACCTGAATCCGTCCATGCCCGTGAGTCACCGGCAGAAACAGATTGCTTTCGCTCCAGTGTCCTCCGGCCTGCTCCCCCCGGGCGAACGGATAAAAGTTGGCTAGTGCCGCTCGCGGCGGCGTACGCAACAGGTCGAACGAGGAGCGGGCGAGCCACTGGTCGTTGCCCATGGGTAACGAATACTACAAAAAGCGAACGCTTTCTCCATCCAACCCAGCCTGAAGAGCGTATAATTTTCCACATGCCTTGGCGATTGCCACAAATCGGAAAGATGGAATGAGCACGGTGCGGGACGTTCGGCCCGTCCGCCTGGCCGAACGTATCGTCAGCAGCGGCGATTTTCATGCGTCGAACGACGCGCTGAACGACATACCCGAGTTACGAAGGCGGCTGGGAGAAAACAGCTACTTGTTCTTTCGCGGCCTGCTCGCCGGAGCGAAGTTGGTCTCGTTGCGCCGGGACATCCTGGAGCTTTGCGGCGAGCACGGCTGGTTGAAAGCGGACGCGCCCCTCTTGGAGGGGGTCTACTCCGGCAGGCCCTTCCCCGAGTACGCGACTGAGTATATGGCGCTCTACCGCAAACTCATCCGCATCGAATCGTTCAATGCGTTTTCCAAGAGCATCGAGCTCTTGAATCTATACGAAAGAATTTTGGGTGGCGACGTGCTCGCGCATCCGCGCAACATCGCCCGCATCAGTTTTCCTCGCAATTATGGGTTTACCACGCAGCCGCATCAAGACTTCTTTTACATTCGCGGGACGCCGGAAACCTATACAACCTGGATTCCCTGCGGCCAGTGTGCCCGCGAGCTCGGAGGCCTCACGCTTCTGGAAGGCTCTCACCGCCTCGGTTTCTTGCCGCATCAACCAGCCGTCGGCGCGGGCGGAAACGGCATCCCGTTGAGCCAGCTGACCGGGCGCTGGCTGAGCGCCGACTTTGAGCTCGGCGATTTCGTGCTTTTTCACAGCTACACCGTTCACGCCGCCATGGATAACCACACCCCAGATCGACTGCGCATTTCGCTGGATTACCGCTACCAGCGCGCCGGCGAACCGGTCGACCCGAGCTCGCTAATGCCGCACCAGGGATAGGCATCGTCAAGAGGCGGCAAGTTTGGCCAGCCGGAATCGGCCCACCTCGAAATCCACCGATCCATCTTCGCTCCACACGCCGAGCCGAACCCGCACCACCTGGGAACCGGCGCGCCGCATGTCGCGCAGGGTGTAGCGCGCCTCACTTGCTTGAGTCCGCGCTATGGCGGCTGCCATCGTCGAGCTCGCACCCGGCTCATCCAACACCAAAAACACCCGCTGCTCGATGCCTTCACGCAGGGAGCCTAGATCACAAAGGACCGCGTCGAACCCATCCACATTGATAGGCTGGTTCAAACGGTATTCGGCTTCCATCCACCATTCGCCGCGCCCCTTCTTGGGATAAGCTGCAAATCGCAAACGGTCCTCCCCCGTTCTGGTAATGGCAAACTCGGAGGGGCCGCCTCGGGTAGCGCGCCAGCGGATTGGATCACCCAAGTCGAGAGGCATGGTTTGGGTTTCATGAAACGCGGTCTCGTCGAACACGAAAGCCGTAAGGACGGTGCAGGCCGGCAAGGTGTCCGATCGCGCGATCGACTGAACACAATGCTCACTTAGGGAGGGAGCTCCACTCTCAAGCCGAAGCAGGTATGTTTGCCGGCCCATGGGGTCGATTTCAAAGTCGAACCCTCCAGGCTCTGCGCGCCATTCCGGCGGGACTTCCACAGTGAGCCGCCCGAGGACGGCTTTCGTCTCATCCAGGTTGCAAAGCTCTACTCGGAAAGGAATGGCACGCTCCCCAGCGGCGGCAGAGGTAAGCCGGTATGCGTCGAGGCGCTTGTCGAATGGCGCTTCTGCGTGCGCCGAGATCGCCAAGCGGCCCGAGTCGGAACGCGAACGCGGGGGCGGCGATGGCGAGCTGCGCTCCACTCGAGTTGGTAAGTGGCGACTTGGACGGAGCAGGTAACTCGCCTCGGGTCCGATGGGGATGCGAACCTTTCCATGTTGCGCAGGAATGGTTCGCGCCGCGCCGAACAAGTTCAGCAACTCGGCTGACTCGCCCTCCACCGGAACCGCTAGCTCGGTTTGCTCGTCTGCCCAGGCGACGAGCAGCCGGCCGTGCGGCGTTTCGAAAATCCATGCCTCCGCGGAGTCGTGCTCGAACCTTCCGCTCGGTTCCGCTTGGCTCAACAAGTTTGCCGCCGCCGACAAAGCGACAAAAGCCGGAGCCGGTGTGAGGTCCGAAAGCAAGGCGCCAAACTGGTTCTCGCGCTCCAGGTAGCTCGGTAAAACGAAAAAGAAATACCGCTCGTTTCCGGCCACGATCGCCATGACCACCGAGCGAGGCACGAAGCGGCATTGTTCGCGAAGGCCCTCCCAGTCGAGTCGGCGGTCATCGCTTGCCGGCAGCCGAATCCCGGCTTCGGTCATCCATGCGCTTGGCGGCGCTCGTTCCGCTGCCAGGCGCGCGTATGCTCGAAGCTCCTCGGGGTAATCTGCGGGCGGCTTGTACAGGTGCCAATTGAATCGATGGCAATCCTCCATTGCTCCGCTTCGGAACAGGTGATCGGCGAAGGCGCCCGCACCACTGCACAGGGACCCGCTGAGCACCATGGCGTTGGGGTTTCCTTCTCGAATTCCAGCCGTCGCAGCGCGAAGCAGCCCAGCATATCGTGAACCCTCATCTTTCCAGAAATGAATATCCGGTTCGTTCCAAATTTCCCAGGCTTGAATTTCTCCCCGAAATTCCGCTGACGCAGCCTTCGCGAACCGGTACGCGTGCCTTAGGTCATCCGGGGCGTGCGCGTCGGGCGCAGAGCGACGAGCCCACGACGGCGTATCGTGCCACACCTGGCAGATTCGGATTCCCTCCGCGGCCAGAGCATCCGCGACTTCGCGATATTTCCCCCACCTGAAGGTGCCCGGCTCTTGCTCGACGTCACTCCACCGCAGCCTCTCGCGGACCCAGGGAATTCCCGCTCGGCGAATCATCCGCGCAAAGGGGCGCCACTGGTGAGACTTCAGCAGCCACGCGCCGGCCGCGTCGCCGCACACTTTTCCATCCTCCGGCAGCGCCGCAGCATGCCGGTCCAGCACCACACCCAGAAAAACCTCCCTCCTTTCACTTTCTCGGGAGCAACGCAATCGGTACCAGCCCGGCGGCAGGGGACCTAGCTCCACTTTTTGGACGGCATGGCCTTGGGCCACAACGTCACCGAAATAGTCAACCACCTCGTAGGCAAAGGGATCCGTGTCGTCCGTGAAGAGCACCACTTGCTCTCCGGCGACGAATAGGTTCCCGGGCGTGTTGCTGCCTAAGGTCGGTGCCACCCTCGCTCGCAGGTTCTTATCCATGGAGTCATGCTACCAGCGCGTTTCAATTGAGTGTGACGTAATGCCGGGCGCCTAGGAGGACCAGAACAAATGCAAGGGCTAGAGCCCAACTGAGCGCGCGGCCCGCGCTGGCCTCAAGCTATCTCGCACCCAGGCAACCCTGAGCCGTGTTGGCCCCGGTGACGCCGGCGCAGTTGCCGACTCGCATGAAGCTCCTGAGCGTGTTGATCAGGTTCCCGGCCGTATCCACCGTGTGGTCCGAATTGGCGCCCGCACAGTAGATGGTTTCGTCGGGCGTGATGACGAAAGCGTCGATCAGCGCCCCGGTTGGGCCGTTGGAATTTAGGCGCGTAAATCGTATGATCATCCCATCCGGGTAGCCGATGCTGACTTCAGCCAGGCTGGTCCCGCCGGTACCGTCCCAATTCGCCTGGGTGATGGAAACGCCATCGAGAGTCCCGGTCCGCGTAAAATCGCAAGTCCCGCTTATGCCCGGGGAGTCGCAGACTTTGATTTCCCCGCTGACGGCGACGCCTCCGGCGCAGGTACCGAGCCTGCCGAGATTCTTCAAGTCCACGTGCGTATCCACCGAATCGCTGCTCACCACCGATCCGGTGGTAGAGCAGAACCAAGTCGCCGGTTCCGGTCCAGAGCTTGGGGTGAGCAAGACCGCTTTCACCGGATGGGCCGCGCCATCCGAGATCGGGCGAGCACCCTCGCCGCGCAACAACAAGAATCCATCCGTATCGACATGATAGAAGAATTGCCAGAGAGCGCCGGAATTGTATGAAACAAACTTTGCCGAAATGTCGTAGGTCTGCATCCATTGAGCTCCGCCCCAGGTCCCACTTAGCACGGCCGTGGTGCGACCGCATTGCGAGATGCGCGTCGGAGTGCTGCCACCTGCGCCCGCAGCGCCGACGCCGCCACCGCTCGTGCCGCGGCCGCCTGTTGTGCCGGCAACCCCTCCCGCTGTGATATTCAGCAACCCGCCCGCGCCACCTGCCGCGGTGCTCGGTTCTCCACCTCGCTGCTCACTGCCACAACCGACGCCCAGAAATTCCAGACAGCAGGCGCAAACAAGCGCCGCCCGCGTAATGCGTCCCAATCGCTCCGCGTGTCGCATCCTTGAAGGATAACCGATCCCGTGACTGGAGAGTCAATTTCGAATTGGGGATAGGAAGGAAAGCAGTACGTTCCCTGCCCGAGCGGAGCTCCGGGTCGGTAAACCCCCCCTCCGGGGGGGG
>DASXTY010000768.1:0-3012 GCA_036505155.1 Polyangiaceae bacterium
ATCCGCCAAGGGCGGCCGATTCCCGGGCGGACAAACCGCGCCAAAACGCAGTAAACAGCAGTTTGCGCCTCCTGCTGACTTCAGGTGTAAGCTTCAAGGTCTGGCTGCGTTAGCTTCGTCAGACTCACGGAGCACTGCTATGCGAAAGCGTTTTGGTAGTTTCGGCCTTGGCTTGATTTTGGTTTTGGCATTGGTGGGTGCATGCGCGGCCCACAGTGGTCCCGGTGCGCAAGATCCCCACTCGGGCTCGGGCGGCAGCGCAGACCGGGACAACGAGCAGGTCCTCACCCAAGACCGAGACGACCAAGAATGGGGGATCGTCGGCGACCCGCCGAGCCAGGGCGCCGATTACGCCGAGGTGGTCCAGCGCGTCGTCAATATGGTGAGCGACTCTCAGCTCTCGAGCGCCGCCAAGCGTCGCGGGCTCGACCTGGTGAACGTGACCTGGGAGGACCCCGGTCGGGCGCATGGCTCCTCGCTCGGTCCCAACATCACCGACTTGACCCTTCAAGTGCGCTGGCGCGACGCGAGCCGAGGAGCGGAGCAGACCGGGCTCATGCCGGTGATTCGGTTTCCCAATTTCAACGATCGCACCGGCGACATCCCCGCCGATAAGTTTTTGATCCGTGTGGGAAACCATCGCAAGGGCGGCAGGATCGATACGGTGCCTCTCACCGACGTATTGAGAAACATTCGCGCCTTCGCCTCCAAGCCGTGGAGCATCGGCGGCAGCGGCAACCTCCTCGCGGCGCGCGACACGCACTTTTTGGTGAGCGCACAGGCGGTCTTTTTGCCCATCCCGAAGCGGGGCAAGGCCGAGTTCAATCCCGCTGTGTTCAACTATCAGTCCGCTCCGGATTCCCCCGCAGTGTTGACGCTCCTGGTCACGCGCCAGGGGACGAGCATGGCGGTCATTGAAAACCTCCCCGAGGAGCGAGCCGTCGCCGGGTGGGGGCAGGAGCTTTACTTCAACAACCACGGCCAGCGCGCGGCGTTCACCGCCGAGCGCAAGAGCGACGTCGAGCAGCGGATCCGGGCGCAGGGCGGCCCGCGCACTCAAGATGACCGGAGCGCGCTCGCGCGCGGCGCCGACGTGTTGTTCTTGGTGCAGGTTCCGCTCAAGCACAAGAACTGGGGCGTGCTCGGAGGCGCCCAGCCCGCTTCGGGGGCGATGAAGAGCGCAGCCGAGGCGCCCGCTCCCTCCGCGGCACCTTCCATGCGCGAAGCGGAAAAGAAGAGCGACGTGGAGCAAGCGGTGCTCGGCCACGGGCGAGACCGCGGAGTCTACGAGGAAGGGCGCGGGCTCGAGCTGGTGCGCGATCCCAAGTTTCCAATCCGCGTTACCGTGCAATTCTACAAGGCCACGAGTAACGGCGTCGCCGACGAACATGACCTGGACATGATCGCCAAGAACATCGGCAGCGTTTACGAACACGCCGAATTCGTGGGCTCGCTGGTGATCCCGGAAGGCGATCCCCGACGACCCACCGCTTGGCAAAAGGTGCCGAACGAGTGGTTCCCGTGGTGAAAATCCGGCTTGGGAAGATCGAGGCGAGTGTCACGTCGCCTTCCCATCGACCGGCAGTCAGCGTTTGGATTATCTGTTCGCCTTGACACCGAAGAGGGCCGCGGGCTTCAGGCTCCGAGCACGGTGAACCCCAGCTCCCTGGCGATCCGAGCCTGTTGCAAGTCGAATGTGAGCAATGCGACCTCGGCCCCGCCGACGCGCCGGAGCGCGGCAAGGTGTAGCGCGTCCAGGGTTCGCGCCAGCGTCAATTCCGCGACATCTGCCGCCATTGCGCAGGTCGTCTCATCGAGCTCGACGACGTTTACTCGATCCCAGTCTCGGGTGAACGCGTCCCTGGCTTTGAAAAGTTCTGGAGCTCTGAGCAGCCGGCTCAGGTTTCGCCTGACCTCGACCCAGGTGTGGCGCGCGCTGATCCAGGTGGGATCGGAGAGCATGTAGTTCTCGCACTTTGAGCTCTCCGGCTCCTCGACATAGCGCTTGAGCAGCGCGCTGGTATCCACATACAGGCTCACGCTTGTCGATCCTCAGCCAGGACATCCTCGGTGCGGCTTCCAGCAACAAAGCGCTCAACGGTGACTGCGGGTGCGTCCTTTCCCGGGCGGATCCAGCCGGCACGAATCCCTTCCTCGAGCCGGACACGGCCGGGCAGCGGGCCGAGCACCGCCTTTGGCTGCCCGCGCTCGGTCACGCGTATCAACTCGCCCTTGGCGGCCCTATCAATGTACTCAGAGAGACGACTTTTTAGCTCACGAATACCGACGTCCATGTAGTCACATTAATGCACCAATGTGACCACGTCAAGCGGTCGCGGTTTGCGCGCCGATTATCACCATTCATGCGTCGAGCTCACGCTCAGGTCGTGCTCAAAAACGTCCGCCCGGATTATCCGGGCAGTAACAGCACGACAGGCTGTTACTCAGGAGCTTTCCTGACATGGCTCGGCCTCTGTGGGTTCCAACATCGCCGAAGGATGCGGTCGCGGAAGACAAATTCTCAACGTTGTCAAATCTCAGATCGGTGAGGTTTCAATGCAGGCCATATCGGCTCAGCTGGGCGCTATTGCTTTTGCCTGCCGACTGTCCTACGTCGGGGAGATTCAGACCAGGCGGTAGAGCCCAGAAATGCCGCCTCGGAAAAAGCAAAGAAAAAAGGAAAAGTGATGGCAACCAACTGGAGCGTTTCAGGAACCTACTTCGAGGCTTGTAACTGCGAGGCGATCTGCCCCTGCGTAATGATGGGTGCTCCAACCGATGGCGCATGCACCGCCTTGCTCGCCTGGCACATCGAAGCGGGCAGCTTCGGCGACACGGCCCTGGATGGGCTCAACGTGGTGCTGATGGCCCACGCGCCGGGCCATATGCTCCAAACCAAGTGGAAGGTGGCCTTGTACCTCGACCAGCGCGCGACCCCCGCACAATCGGCGGCGCTCGGTCAAATTTTCTCGGGTCAGGCGGGAGGACACCTCGCAGCGCTCGCTCCGTTCA
>DASXTY010000769.1:0-4742 GCA_036505155.1 Polyangiaceae bacterium
TCAGAATGAGCAAATACCAGCCCCAAGCCGGGCCCAGAAACATCAACGCGCTGAGCAACGGAGCCACGACCGCCGCCGTGATGAGACGGATGCCGAGATTGCTCTTTTGCACGGGGTACCCGTTATCAGCCCATCGGGAACTCTACAAGCGAACGCCGCTTGCGACAATTCGCAGACTTTGCGCAAGACTTGCGCGAGCTCGAGAGTGTCGGTAGACCGTGCGATGTCGGTGCTCAATCGAGCTTCCCACGTGCGCCTTCCGCCGCTGGCGGACTGGCTGGAACATTTTCGCCGTCCGGGCTTGAACCATCGGTTCGGTTCCTTCCTGAGGGGACGTATGTGGGTGCTGGGCTTCGCCGCGTTGGTGGGCACGGTCTTGCACGGCTTCGGCGTTGCGCCTCCTGAGAGCAGTCTGGACGGTTTGGCCCGCTGGTTGGGATCCGCGGTGTCCGGTACGGTCGCTGGCGACGAGCTGGTCTGGGAGCCGAGCGTCGGTATCTTGAGCGATCTACTCTGGGGAAGGCGCATCTTGTTTTTGGCACGCCGGAGCCCCGGGGCTCCGCGCGATGTGTTCCGCGCGCGAGTACGACTCACTCCGAGCGGTGCTCCCATCTCGGTTCGGGGGCTTCGCAACCTGACGGAAACACCGGTAGGCGACGACGCCGGTCTCAGCGCACGCGGTCATAGCGCGGTATTCGCAACCGTCGCCCTGGGGCGTATTCAAGGCGTGAGCGTGCTCGATCTCAACGGAATCCCGGACCTGGATCGCCCTGCGAGCTTTTTCGATCGATTGCTCTTGGCCATCAGCGAATACCAGCACACCGGCGATGTGAGCGGCCTGGGGCGAACCGATATCCTCTTCGACTTGCCGGCAAAGGCGGCGCGGCTCGAGGTGGATGAGCGCACTTTGCAACTCGATTTGGGAGAAAAGGGAAGAGAGCTCGTATACGACATGCGCTCGCGCGAGCTGCATGGCGTAGACGGCGCACAAGCCTACGCCGCCAGAGCTGCCCCTCGAATCATTCGCCCCAAACCCTTCGTGTTGTGGGCGGTCGACACGGTGCGCGAAGAGGTGGGCCCCGGCCCCGTCGCGTGGCTGGAAAACCTGGTGTTTGGAGTTAAGGATCGGCTGAAACGCGCCGCCTACGCGCTGCTACCCACCGACGACTCGAAGCGTCTTCGCGCGCGGCCCGAAACCGTCGGCGTGTCGTTCTCGTCGTCCTCCGGCGGACTTGGCGCCTCTCTGCCGTCTTCCGGTTCGCCGACTCCGTTGCTGGACGCCTCGGAGCTCGTCGCCAGCCAAACTTGGCCTCCACCTCCAGTGCCGTCTCTGTGGACCAAACCAAAACCAGGAGAGGGACAGTGGCAAGCGGTTTGGTACCCCTTCCTCAAGCCGGTGCCGGGCACATCTCCCGCGGCAGCGGCAGCTTATTTCTACAAGACCTTCATTCGGCCCGACCCCGAGCGTCCGTATGCCGAAGTGGTGCTGATCGCGATGGACATGCGAGAGCTCGAGCTCGGTATTCAAGCGGGCTTCGAAGACCCCCAGCCGGCGGTGGGACCACCCGGAGAAGGGCGGCTGCCTCAGGATCGACACGTTTTGGATCGCGTGGTGGGAACCTTCAACGGGGCATTCAAGTCCACGCACGGTGATTACGGCATGATGGTGAACCGTCGCTTGCTGGTTCCCCCAGTGAGCGGGAGCGCCACCGTCATCCTGACCGACTCCGGCGATGTGGGAATGGGAAACTGGCCACAAACCTCGGAAATTCCGGCCGATATACGTTCCTTCCGGCAAAACCTGGATCCGCTGGTCGAGGACGGGCGAATCAACCCGAGCGGGCGTATTCTTTGGGGTTGGCAGCTGCAGGGGACCAGCGTCATGACGCAGCGCACCGCGTTGTGCGTTACCCCCCAGGGGCACTTGTTCTACGCCTTTGCGAAGGAGAGCAACGCGCCCACTTTGGCGCGCGCGCTCCGACAGGCGGGTTGCTCCTATGCCATGCACCTGGACATGAACCCGGGTCACTGCGGCTTCGTGTTCACCAACATAGTCGATGCAAAGAAAGGTGTTTTCAACCTGGAGCTGGCCGACCCGGACATGAAGTTGCCACCGGCGCGCTTCGTTACCTGGTCAGCCAAAGATTTCTTCTACGTCATGGTGCGCGACCCGCGGCCACACGATACTTCCGGGGTGCGGTGGGAGCTGAGTGAGGGTGCGCAACCTCCTCCAGCCGAGCTGCCTGCAGTCTTCACGGGCACGCTCTCCGTGGGCAGCATATCGGTTCAGCTGATGAGCCTGGAGCCGGGACGACTGCGCTGGGTGCTGGTGGCCGGCTCTAAGGAACCGCGAAACGGCGCATCCCGCCAAACCTTGCCCGACTCGGACGTCCACCGAGCCATCGCCGCGATAGGCATGGGCCATACCACTTCAAGCACCGGTTACGGCCTGTCGGTCGCGCCGGGCGGCTTGCTTCCTCTGCGCAGGAGCTACCCAACACTGCTGTTGCGCCCGGAGAAGTTGCCCGAGATATTGCTCCCGAGCAGCCAACCGGAGATCGGCTCCGATCAGCAGGCCGTGCAGCTCCCCCTGTTGGCCGTCGATGGCAAGTTGCTCGACACCGCGCGCGCCCGTGGCGGCTCGCGGGATCGCTCGGCGCTGTGTGTCACGCCGACCGGGAGGGTGTTGGTGGCGTGGGCGCGTCACGATAGCACCGATGTCGTCGCTTCCGCGCTCCTCCAGGCGGGGTGCGATCGCGTGCTGGAGCTCGACCGGGGCTCACATCATCCCGCGTTCATTCACAGAACGGGCACCAGCACTCCTCCCATGCGCAGCTACGAAACGTCGACGCTTTACCTAGTGGCTGAGCCCATGGTCAGGCGCGCGTTTCGCTGGAAGCACGAAAAGGCGAAGCCTTCCGACAAGCCCACCGGCGTCCCCAGGATCAGCAAGAAAAACAACTCCGACGCCGGGAGTCCGTGAGTCCGACGGGCTGGTAGCGGGCCCTGTTTGTTTCCATTCTGTTTCAGCCTCCGGGTGGACATGTAGGTCCATGTGCTCCATGTCGCACGTTATCGCCGTTCTTTTTCAGGGAGGCTAAAAGCACTATTTCCATTCTCGCCGGCTTGGTGCATTGAAAGAGCTCTGCGGGAGGCCCAAAGAAATGACCGAGGCAAGCCGAGCAGAATACGTCAATCGATCACTCTGCATCGAGAAATCCCTGAGCGTTGACCAACGCCGCTCGCGTCGCAAGCGAGCCGTGCGCGCTCGAACCATCAGCGTAGCTCGGACACCCAAGCGTGAGATCTGGGCGCTTCAGGGTCGTAATCAAGCTACGAATCAGATGATGACCCGCGATCAGTGCGCAGACGGACCCCGTCCGTGTCCACTGGTCGGATGTCGTTATCATTTGTACTTGGATGTTTCGCCCAAGACTGGCGCCATCAAATTGAACTTTCCAGATCTGGAAGTCTGGGAGCTCCCCATTTCCTGTGCCCTGGATGTAGCGGATGCCGGAGGCGTGAAACTCGAAGACGTGGGAGCGCTCATGAACTTAACGCGAGAACGCATTCGCCAAATAGAGCTGAGAGCGTTGAGCAAGCTAGAAGCGCTCCGGGACATCCAGGCGCTTCGGCAGGTCACGGTATGGTGACCCGCCAAGCGACCATCGGTTTTTGACCACGGGTCCGTAAATCTCAAAACCGTCCGAGGAGCCTTTTTTCTCCAGATCCTCGACGGACTGCACCGAGTTGGTCTAAAGAGTCCGAGTCTCGTCCAAGAACAAGGAGACTTTCATGGCCATAAGAATATCGAGCAAGATCGCGGCCAGTGTGGCCGCCGGACTTTTGGCTGCAGCTTGCGGTGGGTCCGCTAAGCCAGCGGAGACTCCCGCCGGTGCCGAGCAGGGAGCGAAAGCTGCTGAAGGCGCCGATGGCGGAGCGGCGGCGGCGCCAGCCGAGGCGGCCGATGGCGGCGGCCAAAAGGTTGCGGAAGCCAAGGATTGTTGCAAAGGCAAAAACGACTGCAAAGGTAAAGGGGATTGCAAGGTCGAAGGCAAGAACGATTGCAAGGGCAAAAACGATTGCAAGGGCAAAGGCGGCTGCAACCATCACTGCCCCAAATAGTCGAGCCTAGTTCGTTCATCGCGCAGAGCCGTGGGTTCTGCGCTTTTCTACTCGCAGTGTCGGCCGCAAGCTGGCTCAACTGCGACCGCCGAGGAACCTCGGCCCGCACCGTGCAGCGGGCGAAGGCAACCCCGCCCGCTGCGGCACATTCGGGGATCGGAAGTCAGGAGCCGGCGTCGATCGCGATTACGGGCGGCTCACCTGACGCCACTGGTGCGCAAGCGACGGCGACGCCACGGGCCTACGCGAAAGCGCGCTTCGTGTGGATTCAACCGACCCCATCTCAGGAATCTCAGTGGATTGGGTATTTGCGCGCAGGTGGCTCGGTCCGAATACGCGCCAACCAGCCGGTGGTCGGCCCCGGCTGCGGCCACTGGTACGCGGTAGAGCCAAGGGGGTTCGTGTGCGTCGATGGCGCTCGCGCAACGCTCGATGCAAACGACCCGGTATTTCTGGCACTGTCCAAACACGCTCCCGCGCTCGACTCGCCGTGGCCGCACCAATACGCCGAATCACAAGGAGCACCGCTGTACGAGGACATTCCCAGCCTCGATCAGCAGCGCAACCGGGAACCCGATTTCCGGAGCCATATGCAACGCATGGCTCAGTTTCAAAAT
>DASXTY010000770.1:0-3441 GCA_036505155.1 Polyangiaceae bacterium
ATAACACTTTTCAACGCTCGACGCCGACGCCAGGGGCTGAAACGGCGCTCCAGCGGGCGCGGTCCACCGTCCCCCGACGGGTCTAGCTCGGGCCGGAGGCCCTACGCGGCTGCGTGACGTTCCAGCAGCCGGCCAACTCGAGGCGCGGCGGCCTCCACGTGCTTCCTCGCGGTCGGACGCAGCTTTTCGTAAGCTTTTTTGATAGCTGCGCGCCGCGCAGTTTCCGCCCTTTTATCCGTGATCGACAAAAGCGCATCCGCCATTTTCCCCGCGTTTGACTCAAGATAGGCGCCTGGTTTCGCGCCGCGCTGGAGCGCTTCCTGGTAGATAGGGTCCAGGGCGTCCAGAAAGTCGTCGAGCAGGTGGTCCACGACTTCGGGAACAAACCCCGGCTTCACACCTTGTACTACCTTGTAGGCACCCCGGATCGCCAAACCCATCAGTCCCGATTTTTCGGCAACCTCCTGGTCGAGGACGCCACAGGCGTCCCGTATGACGTTTTGGCGCTTCGGGGGGCTACCGAGCTGTTCGCGGAGGGAAGGCACTTTCGGGGGAGCCGGGGCGGGGGTGCCCGGCGGGCTTATAGCCCAGGTCTCTCACCCCGGCGAGTGGTCCGAGGTAGGGGCTGGCGCCGGGAGCGTTTCTCACTAGCGAGGCGGCCGCTCTCGGCTTAAGTTTCCTTGTAGTCAGAAAAGAGGCCGAGAGGAAGAAGGGTGCGGACGATGCCACAAGAGCAAGTTTCGTCGAGTTCCGAAAGGATGAGCTGGCGACGCGGGTCGCAGGCCCCTGAGCCCATCAGCGAGCGCGTGGGCAAAATCCTGGTGGTCGACGATCAGCGCAACATGCGCACCACGCTGGCGATGATGCTGCGTGGGGCCGGCTATATCGTGGACGAAGCAGTGGACGGCGAACAGGGGAAGGAAATGGGTTCCACTGGCGAGTATGACGTCGTGGTCACCGACTTGCGCATGGGTGAATGCGACGGAATCGAAGTCTTGCGCGTGGTGAAGCAGGCGCAAGCCATCACTGAGGTGATCGTGATGACCGCCTACGGAACCATCGAGAGCGCGGTCGAGGCGATGCGACTCGGAGCGTTCGATTACATCCAGAAACCCTTTACCGAACAGGAGCTGCTGGTCAAAACCTCCAAAGCCATGGAGACCCGCCGGCTGTACGGACAAGTGCAGCTTTTCGCTCAGGAGTTCAAACAGCGCTATCGATTCGAAAACATCATCGGACGGTCGCAAGCGATACGCGACCTGTTGACCAGAGTCGTCAAGATTGCCCCCACCGACGCCATCGTGCTCATCACCGGAGAGAGCGGAACCGGCAAGGAGCTCATCGCACGCGCGCTGCATGCAAACAGCAAACGAGCCAATCGACCGTTCGTTACCGTCAACTGCGCCGCCATCACGGAAACTCTGCTGGAAAGCGAGCTCTTCGGACACGCGCGGGGGGCCTTTACCGGCGCTACTTCTGCTCGCAAGGGCCTATTTGAAGAAGCCCACGGTGGGACCTTCTTCTTCGATGAAATTGCGGAAACTACGCCGGTGTTCCAGGCGAAGCTACTCCGGGTGATTCAAGAGAGAGAGCTCAGGCGCGTGGGTGAAAATCGACCCATCTCGGTCGACATTCGGGTGGTTGCCGCTACCAACAGTGACCTGGGCGTGGCGGTCGAAGAGCGGCGATTTCGGCAGGACCTTTATTACCGGCTGAACGTAGCCCGCTTCCACCTGGAGCCCTTGCGTTCGCGTCGCGAGGACATCCCCTTGCTGGCCGAGTTTTTCATCGAAAAATACAATAAAAAGATGAACCGGCGCACTCGACTCGGCGACGGCGTCATGGACCGCCTGGTACAATACGACTATCCGGGCAATGTGCGGGAGCTCGAAAACATGGTCGAGCAAGCGGTGGCCCTCTGTTCACGCGGTACCATCACGGTCGACGATATTCTGCCGCAAGCGGGTCCACGAAGCGTAAGGCCGCAAGGGCGGACGTTGGCCGATATCGTCGATGCGGCCGAGCGCGAAGCAGTAAAGAGCGCGCTCCAAGAATTCGATGGAAACCGCGAACGGGCGGCCGAAGCGCTCGACATCAGCCCCACTACTTTGTGGCGCAAGATGACGCGGCTGGGGATCACGTTCTAATATCCCGCCTCGCTGCGCTCGATGCGTTGGCTATGAAAACCGAGCTGCTCGACTATGATCTCCCGGATGCGTGTATCGCCAGGCGGCCACCGGCGGAACGCGACGGCGGACGCCTCTTGGTGCTCGAGCGCTCCGGTGTGCGACATGCGCTGGTGACGGACTGGGCCGACCTTATCGAACCTGGCTCGCTGGTGGTGGTCAACGATACGCGGGTCCGGCGGGCGCGGGTAGTGGGAGTTCGTCGTGGCGGTGGGGGGCGGGTCGAGTTTCTCTTGATGCGGCGTCTGGACGCAGAAAATGGCATCCCCCAAAAGACGGCTCGCTTTCAAGCGCTTGGCCGCGCCAGTCGACCCCTTCGTCCCGGAACCCTGGTGGAAGCGGCTCCGCTCGGATCCACGGGGATGGAAGCACAGCGCGTTTGTGTGGAGGTACTGGAACGCAAAGCAGCGGGTCTGCTCGAGGTCGCGGTAACCGGTGAGCCCGACGTAGAGTCCGCGCTGGAGATGATGGGGCACATGCCCTTGCCTCCTTACTTGGGTCGTCCTGACGACGAGCAGGACAGCCTGCGCTACCAAACCGTATTCGCTCGAAAGCTTGGCTCGGTCGCTGCGCCCACGGCCGGTCTTCACCTGTCGGAACGGCTGATTTTGCGGCTGAAACAACGCGACGTGCGAGTTGCTTCGCTCACGCTGCAGATTGGCATGGACACGTTCCGCCCGATACGGACCGCTGAAGTCGACCTGCACCCGATGCACACAGAGTCTTTCGAGGTGAGCGCCGAGCTCGCTTCCGAAGTCCAAGCGGCGCGCAATCGCGGAAGCCGAATCCTGGCAGTCGGTACCACCGTGGTGCGAGCCCTGGAAAGCGCCCGAGCTCCCACGAATTCCGGGCTGATCCAGCCGACCCGGAAGGACACACAGCTCTTCATTCGGGCTGGATATCGTTTTTCCGTGGTCGACGGGATGCTCACCAATTTTCACCAGCCGAAGAGCACCCTGCTCGCACTGGTATGTGCTTTCGCCGGCCGCGAGCGGGTTCTCGGCGCCTACGCAGAAGCGGTCACGCGCAGTTATCGCTTTCTATCGTACGGCGACGCGATGTGGATCCCGGATCGAATCGACTGAGACATCCATGCTGTCGTTCGAAGTCAGCGCGACCTCGGAGCGGGCCCGAGCCGGAGTTGTCTCGACCGCTCATGGAAGCATCGAAACTCCCGCCTTCATGCCGGTTGCCACCCATGCAGCCGTCAAATCGCTGACACCGGAGGAGCTGGACCGAGCCGGGTTGCGCCTTC
>DASXTY010000771.1:0-2221 GCA_036505155.1 Polyangiaceae bacterium
CGAACTTCGATGATGCAGTGGCGATGGGTTCGTACCCCATTGACTGTCACGCCTGCCAGCGGTTCGCAGAAGAAGCGGACGTGGTGCGCGAAGGCGGAATGAACACCAAGGTCCCGCCGTATCCCATCAGCTATCGTTCCCTTTGCCCGCTACCGCAGGATGCGAGGAACCTGCTGGTGCCCGTTTGCTTATCCGCAAGTCACGTGGCCTTCGGATCGATCCGCATGGAGCCGGTGTACATGGCGTTGGGGCACGCCGCGGGGCTGGCCGCGGCGCGCGCAGCAACGCGTGGGGTGGCGGTGCAGGAGGTGGACGTCGCAGCCGTGCGAGCGGTTCTGCGGCAGGCCGGCCAGGTGCTGGACTGGGATCCAGCAACCAGTCAGTGGCACGGCGAGTGGGCCCACGATCCGTACGTTGTCCAATCCTATCAATGGTGGCTTGACTAATTTCAATTATCCTCGAACACAGTCTAAACTCCGTGCTCCATGACCCGCTCCAAACGTCCGAATTTGCTCTTAATCACCACCGACCAGCAGCGCTGGGACACGCTCGGCGTCAACGGGAATCGCGTGTTGAAAACCACGCACCTGGACGCGCTGGCAGCTCGCGGGGTTAACTTTACCCGAGCGTATTCGACCGTCCCCTCCTGCATCGCGGCCCGCCGCTCCATTCTTACCGGTCAACACGGCGCGACGCATGGCATGGTTGGCTACGAAGACGGAACCCAGTATAACCCCATCTTCACCCTGCCTTCATTGCTGGGCGACGCCGGATACCAAACCCAGCTCATCGGCAAGCTGCATCAATTCCCGCAAGGCAAGCGCTTCGGGTTCGACCACATCGTTTTGAGCGAGCAGCTCGATTACCGACCCAGCTCCATATATTTCGGGCGCAACGACTATGTCGACTGGCTTAAAGTCCGCGCGGGAAGCGGCGCCGAGCCAGGCGGCCACGGCCTGGGCCCGAACAGCCGCCTCGCGCGGCCTTTTCATCTCGACGAAGAGCTGCATCAAACCAGCTTTCTGGTGCACGCCGCCATCGAGTTTTTGACGCGACGGCGCGACCCTGCTTGCCCGTGGTTTCTCCATCTGTCGTTTTGGGCTCCGCATCCGCCCTTGGTTCCTCCGAAAGCATATTGGGACCGCTACTGCCACCGGGACGATCTCAAGCCCGTGATCGGCGGTTGGGCTCCGAAAGACCGAACCCCCAAACCGGGCCTAGCTCCGGACGCAGCGGTCGGACCTTTCGACGCCGAGGAGATCCGCCAGACCATTGCAGGCTATTACGCTTCGATTCACCATATCGATAACCGCATCAATCATCTATTCGAACGGGCCTTTCAACGCGGGAGCCCAACTTACGACGAACCGCTGTACGTTCTTTTCACCACTGACCACGGGGAAATGCTCGGCGACCACCACCTGTTTCGCAAGTCGCTCGGCTACGAAGGTTCCGCTCACATCCCATTCGTTCTCTCGGGACGGAACGTCGAGCCAACCGCGAGCACCTCAGACGCGCTGGTGTGCCTCGAGGACATCCTGCCCACGCTGCTGGATTTGGCAGGAGTCCCGGTGCCCGAGCCAATCGACGGACGCTCCCTCGCGGGCTTTGTTCTGGGCGACAAGCCCGCGACTCGCGATGTGCTATTTGGCGAGCATTCTAACCCGTTCCGAACTCATTACGTGGTTTCGGGAAAGCACAAGTACATCTGGTACGCTGGCACCAACGAAGAACAACTTTTCGACCTGGAAACCGACCCACGTGAAACCACCGACCTGTCAGGAAGCTCCGAGCTCCTGGCGCCGATGCGCCGGTTGTTGGCTGAGCGGGTCTCAAAACGAGACGATTATCGATACCATCTTGAGGCCCTGAAACCTCTCGCCGGAGCGCTTCCCAGCGTGTTCTGGAGCTGAGACACGAAACCGGTGCGCATCCTGCTTCTGGAGGACTCCGAACGAATCGTCTCAGTGGTGACGCGCGCTCTCACCCAAGCGGGGCATTCGATAAAGAGCGTGGCCACTTGTCGTGATGCAACGGAGCTGCTAAACGACCAGGCTTTCGAGCTCGCCATCATCGACCTCGGAATTCCCGACGGCTCCGGACTCGATGTCTGCAGGGCGGCGCGGCGCGCAGAGCTGGATTTACCCATCCTGATTTTGACCGCCAGGAACCAGGTTTGCGATCGGGTGGATGGTCTCGATGCGGGTGCCGACGACTATCT
>DASXTY010000772.1:0-3449 GCA_036505155.1 Polyangiaceae bacterium
TTCAACATGTGAACACTTCTCCCCGGGGCCGATTACCCCACGGTTCCGCAGCCCACGATCACATCTATGCGCATCACACCCGTGGTTTGCACATAGTCGCAGGTGGTACCTCTCAAGGTGATGGTCGTCCCGGTGAGAACCCAGCCCGATGTTGCGTCCGAACCCTGCGGCACGACCGTGCAGTCGATGGCAACGTTGACCAAATTTGCCGCCATCGGAGCATCCTGGAGCTGTATATCGCAGGACCGAACCAGCGAAGTGGTGATGGCTTTGAACGTGTCGGTGAGGCCCTGCACACCACCGGACGGCGGGACGTCGTAAAACGAGGTGGCTCCGGTTGCAGGAACTCCACCTGCGACCGCCATGTTGTTGAGAACTGTCTTAAAGTTCTGAGTGCCGGGAATGCCGACCACGAACGTGGGCACGTTGACGGCCTTCAGGTTCGTGATCTGCTGCACCGCTGCCATGTCGTCCAGGCAATTGATGCTGCCGTTGGGACCCGTGCAGCAATTCGCCACCGTACACGTCATGTCGATGTTCGGCACACAGGTGGTTCCGGTGCAGGTGAGCGACGAGTTGCAGTTGGGGGCGCCGTCAGTGGCGAGTAGCACGTATTTTTCGCCCTGGAGCGCCGCGCCCGCTCCGACGGTGTAATATTCATAGGCGCGCTGCAGCGCAGCCGCCGTGGGCGTGCCGCCGCTCGGCGCAGTGGCGTTCAGCGCGTTGATGATCTTGGGTACTGACGAAGTTCCCAGTTCGATGGGAACTTCGATGGCCGCTCCGTCCGCAGGAAGCTGGCAGCACAACGCGTCGCTGCACGGTATGGGAATCGGCGTCGAGGCGCTGGCCTGAAATGGATAGAGCTCGAGACCCAACGATATCTGACCTTTGACCGCGTCAATCGCGGCGGTGAGCGCGGTCTTCATCGCGGTCCACTTATCGCTGGTGAACCCCGCAGGCGTATCGGTCATGCTGTGGGACTTATCGATGACCAGCAAGATATTGGGTTGTTTGGTTTGTGCCGCGGTCGTGGTCGAACCACACATTGCACTGAGCCCGGAAAAGCTCGGGCACGCCGACAGCGACGTGCCGCCGCCTGTGCCAGCAGTACCGGTGCCTCCCCCTGCACCGCCGGGGGCAGCACCAACGCCGCCCTGAGCAAATCCGCCGAATCCGGTGACCCCGCCGCCGGTCGTCAAACCGACTCCCCCGGCTGCCGAGGTCGCCCCGCTGCCCGACGTGCCTCCGACGTTCAGCACGCCCCCCGAACCGGTAAGCTTCGTGCCCTTGTTTTCCGAGCTGCACGCTACCAGATAGCCAATTCCCAAAATCGCAACCGACCCGACGCCTAATGCCCTCAAACGCATGGTGTTTCTCCTCTGCAAAAAAATCCCGAGTTGTCCTTCCCAGCCTACAAGAGCTAACCTTAACACACTCCACGGAATCCAGCACCAGCGAAATCGCTCTCCCGCTCACTTTCGTAACTTATGAATCCGCGCTAATTTTTCACGCTGAGCACTTTTCTCTCGGGAGGTCCGGCCGACGGGGTGCTTGCAGGTTGGCTTGAAATTTCCCGCAAAGATTTAGCTCCCGGCTATCCCATCGCGCAGCTTGGGGATTGCCTTGGTGAATGGGAATAGCTATACGACCGTCTCAGTCAATGCGCCGCCCAGCGGCGAGAGTCACCAGTTGGGTTCGCGACACAATGAAAAGTACCTATTTAAAGGAGGCCCCATGTCTCGAGTATTAACCGCCTTTGGAATCGTCGCGCTCGTAGCCGCGGCGGGTCTGGGATGCAAAGCGCAGGCTCAGGCCAAGAGCGCTGCCGGTGGCAGCGGTGAAGGCGAAGGAACGGCTGGCTCGAATCCGAGCGGGCCCTCCGCAGCACCAGGTGGGGAGAAACTGGGGCACGAAAAGTCAGCCCTTTCATCCAAAGCTGGTGAGCCCGCCCCTGGTGCAGGTGCTGGCACCCCTGCAGCTGGCGGATCGGGCGCGCCCGGCGCCGGAGCCGCCTCGAGCGCCCCCGCAGCCCCAGACAAGGACTGTCCTGAAGGCAAGTGCAAGCTTTCGTGCGATGCGGGCAAGACCTGCAATTTCGCCTGCAAGGGCGGAAAATGCGATTTCAAGTGCGCCAAGGGCGCAACCTGCACTTTTTCTTGCGAAGGTGGCGGGTGCAAGGCGGAATGTGCCCCGGAAAGCACCACCAAGCTTTCGTGCCAAGGTGGCGATTGCAAAACCACTTGCCCCGCGAAAGCTAGCTGCGACGTCGATTGCGGAGGCGGTAAATGCGACACGCATTGCGCCGCGACTTCAGCTCTCTGCGAGGTGAAGTGCCCGAGCGGCGACTGCAAAGGTGGCCCGAAGGCGAAAGAGGAGAAGAAGGAGGGAGAGAAGAAGCCGGAAGCCAAGAAAGAAGGGGCAAAGCCGGCTGAACCTGCAAAGCCCGCGACACCGGCTAAGCCGGCCGCGAAGTAACACCGGCTCTGCAAGGGGGACGGCTGCCGTGGACGCCGTCCCCCCTCAGTTGGTGTGGAGAGGCGTCAGCGCGCGTTTCGGCAAACCTGTCGCTGCTTGCCTAATCCTTCCACCGTGAGCTCGACGACATCGCCTGCGCGCAGGAACTGTGGCGGTTTCATGCCCATGCCGACCCCCGGTGGAGTCCCAGTACTGATGAGGTCGCCGGCTTCGAGCGTCATGAACTGGGAGATGTAATAGACCAGGTAATCCACCGGGAAGATCATCGACCCGGTGTTGCCGCGCTGGCGTGGCTCTCCATTGACGTCCAGCGTTAGCGCCAGGTTATTCACATCCGCAATCTCATCCGGGGTCGCCAGCAGCGGCCCGATCGGATTGAAGGTATCCGCGGACTTTCCCTTATCCCACTGACCACCGCGCTCCAGCTGAAAGGCCCGCTCCGAGACGTCGTGAGAAATGCAGTAGCCCGCAATGTAGCGGTGCGACTCTTCGGGAGCATCCAAATAGCGCGCATCCCGGCCGATGACGACGCCGAGCTCGACTTCCCAGTCCGTCTTTTCACTCCTGCGGGGAATCAGGACGTCGTCGTACGGGCCGACCACGCTGCTCGACGCTTTCATGAACAACACCGGCTCGGTCGGCACTGGGACGCCGGATTCCCGAGCGTGATCCCGATAATTAAGGCCGACTCCAACGACTTTGCCGGGTCGCATCACACACGGGGCCCAGCGCTCCGCCTCAGGGACCACCGGCAGGGTGCTCCCGCGCTCCCGGAGCACCGGAGCCAGCGCTTGCAATCCCCCGGATTGGAAAAATTCGCCGCCGTAATCTCCGACCACCGCTGAGCAATCCCTGCGCTCACCCGAGTCCAACAGGATCCCTGGCTTCTCGCTCCCGGCAGCGCCAAATCGCACCAGCTTCATGTCGCCGAGACTGCCATGTACCAGCTTCGAGCACCAGGTGCTTCGCGTATG
>DASXTY010000773.1:0-3981 GCA_036505155.1 Polyangiaceae bacterium
CCGATGCCTTCGATGGTCTCGATGTCATCCATGATCACGGTGAAGCGCAGATTGACTTCGGTACCAATCGGCAACGGCTCGCTGGTTTTGATGAACGCGCCCGATCGCGAAATGTTGGTGACGTATTCCTGGATGAACTGATCGAAGGAATCGAATTCCTTGTTGATGGTGACTCGTTCGTTTTGACGACCGCTCGACATGTTCATTTCCCTTGTAGGTCGAACTGCTCGATATGATATTCCCGGTGGGCATTGAATTCGATGCGCCGCATGTAACGCCGCTCGGCCTGGGCTACCGCCTCCTTTTCCTCGCCGGTCATGAGGTCGACAACCGCCGGATGCGCGTTTACCACCACTGAATAGCCGGGCAAGCTCTCCCGCTCGCGGCGAATCTGGCGCAGGATTTCGTACGCAATGGTGCGCTTGGACTGAATTTGACCGGTGCCGTCGCAATAGAAGCAGGGCTCGTTCATGGTGCGGCTCAGACTCTCCCGAGTGCGCTTTCGCGTCATCTCGATGAGCCCGAGCTCGCTAATGCGATTCAGCGTGGTTTTTGCCTTGTCCTTGGATAGTTGCTGCTCGAGAGCCCGCCACACCTTGTCGCGATTGCCGGGAAGGTCCATGTCGATGAGGTCGAGGATCACCAGACCGCCGATATTGCGGAACCTGAGCTGGTAGGCGATTTCGTCCACCGCTTCGAGATTGGTCTTCAGAGCGGTCTCTTCCAGGTCTTTGCTGCCCTTGCCCACGTAGCGCCCGGTGTTCACATCGATGGCGGTGAGCGCTTCCGCCTGATCGATAATGAGGTATCCGCCGCTCGCGAGCGGCACCTTGCGGCTGAGCGCGCGCCCGATCTCGTCCTCCAGGCCATAGGCGTCGAAAATCGGCTCGTCGCCCGAGTAGTATTCGATGTCTTTTGCGCGCTGGGGCAGAAACATTTCCACGAAACGCACCAAACGCCCCCATTTTTCGCGATCGTCGATGACGATGCGTTCGATCTCGTCGGTGAAAAGATCGCGCGCCGTTTTCAAAACCAGATCGAGCTCCGTATACAACACCGTAGGCGCTTTGGCGGATTCGCGTTTGCGCGACACTTCGGCCCACAACTTGATGAGGTAGCCGATGTCTGCCTTGAGCGCCTTCTTGGTGAGTCCGGCGCCCAGAGTCCGAACAATGAGCCCCCCGCTTTGAGGCTTGAGCGACTCGACGACCTTGCGCAGCCGAACCCGCTCGGCCGAAGAGCCGATGCGCCGCGAAATGCCCACGTGGTCGACGGTCGGCAAATATACGACGTAGCGCCCCGGTAGCGACACATGGCTGGTCACGCGAGCGCCTTTGGTGCTGATCGGCTCTTTGGAAATTTGCACGATCACGTCGTCGCCTTCTCGGACCACTTCGGTGATGGGCACCGCTCTGGCAGCGCGCATCGCGCGTGCGCGGCCGGTGGCATCCGAATGTTGGTTGCGAAAACGGGCGTCCTGCCGGCCGCGTTTTGGTACGGAAGCGCGCCTCGCGACCAGTGGCTGAGACGCTTTCGGATCGACACTCGAGCTTGGCTTTTGTCGTCGCCGCGTGCGTCGAGCTCGGCCTGCGGCCGGTGGATTGGACGGCTCTTCCTCGACGGCACCGCCCGCGACTTCGCTCTCGTCGGTTTCCTCCGGCTCGAGTGCGCCCGCGCCTTCCTCTGCTTCATCGTCGGCGACAGCGATTGGGACTACCGCTTCGCTTCCGGTCGCGCTCTCGGCCGTGGACTCTGCTCCTCCGAGCTCCTTTCTCGCCGGCGCGTTGGTGCTCCCCTCCGCACGATGTCCGTCCGCGCCGCCCCAAGTTTCCTCATCGTCGCCGCGGGCCAAGTAGGCTTCGAAATCCTCGGGGCGGATCAAGTCCTCCACGTGCAAAAAAGCCGCGTGCTCGAGCCCAACGTCGATGAACGCCGCCTGCATCCCGGGCAACACGCGCGTCACTTTGCCGAGCACGATGTTCCCCACCGTGTTCTGCGCGTTGGCGCGCTCAATCTGGAGCTCAGCAATCACCCCATTTTCAATTAGGGCGACGCGCGTCTCTCTGAGGTCACAGTTGATGACGAGAATATTTCGGGCCATGGCGGCGGGTCGATCAGACCTGGACCCAAACCGGGCCCCGGCGCCTCCTCCAATATCACGTCCCAGTCCGGCGAAGCCGGCGGGGCGCAGTAGGAAGGGCCGCTCTCGGGAGCCGGGGAGCGCAAATGGGTTGCTGGCGCACCGTGGGGCCGCGAAAATCACCAGCCCTTGGCCTCGCCCCACCTGGTCCTCGATGTCGAGACGGTACTCGACCCGGAGCTCCCCATTGCGGAGTCGGCCCAGGCGGAGCGACTGCCGGCCCCGCCCCATCACCAGATCGTGGTGCTCGGAGCGCTCTGGTTCGAGCCGAACTACGATGTAAAGCGGCTCGGCTTCATTGGCGACAACAAAGACGAGGCAGGAATTCTGAATGATTTCGCGCGCTTGTTGGAGGAGCGCCGACCTTGCCTGGTCACTTATAACGGCAGAGGGTTCGACATGCCCGTCATTGCCATGCGCTGCCTTCGCTACGGCGTGCCGCTCCGTCACTACTATCGAGCGCGCGAGGTGCGCTATCGATTCAGCGCCGAGGGGCACCTGGACTTAATGGACTACGTGGCGGACTTTGGCGCCGCAAAGCCTTCCAAGCTCGATGTGATTGCCCGGCTTTGTGGCATGCCGGGCAAGGTGGGGCTCGAGGGCAAAGACGTTGGGCCAATGGTCCACGCCGGAAAGCTCCAGGAGGTGAAAAACTATTGTCTGTGCGACGTGGTGCAGACCGCCGCGGTGTTTTTGCGCGTGCAGCTCCTGAGAGGTGAAATGGAGCGCAAGGCCTATCTTCGGGCAATGGCAGGCCTCATCCAGCTCATTCGCTCCGACCAGCGAGTCTCTCAGGTCGCGGCCGGCCTCAACGAAGCTCGGCTTCTGCTCGGTGAGCTGGTGCCGGCCTCAACCGGTTAGTCGCCCAGTCCGGCGAAGCCGGCGGGCGCAATAAGGTCGCCCAGTCCGGCGAAGCCGGCGGGCGCAAAGCAACGACGCTGGATCCTGACCATGGTGGCACCCCCTTGCCTCTCGAGCACGACGTGGGTAGCGTCCAGGCATGCGGAACTATCGATGGGCAATGGTCGGGATCGCCTTGTGCTTTCAGTGCGGCGGGGCTGCCAAATCGGCCGCTCCGGCGGAGGTGCCAGGAACCGAAGCGGCCGGAGACGCGGGCTCGGAGAACCCGTCTTCGGCGGAAAAAAAGGGCGAGACGTCGGGCGCAACCGAGGGCGCCTCCAAGGCGGAGGCCCCCAAAAAGAAGTCCTGCACAGGACTTGCCAAATCGGAGTGCGCAGTCACACAGGGTTGCGGCTGGAACACCCTGGGCAAGGGCAAATGTGTCCAGGAAGGGGCTACCGAATAGGGGGGGCAAGGTTTTTGATGACCGAGCTGGTTACCAGACGCTGCGCGCCGTGTGCGGCAGGAACCCCGCCGCTACCGAGCCATCGCGTACAGCAGCTCCTGGCGGAGCTTCCGGGCTGGAGCGTGGTGGAGGAGGGCAAAGCGATCCTCAAGAAGTTCCAATTCAAGAACTACTACCTGACCATGGCCTTCGTGAACGCACTTGCCTGGGTCGCGCACGTGGAAGACCACCATCCGGACTTGGAAGTTTCCTATTCGAGCTGCACCGTGCGCTATTCCACGCACGCGGTGGGCGGGCTCAGCGAAAACGACTTCATCTGCGCCGCCAAAGTCAACGCGCTCATGGAGTCGCCGGGCTAGTGTGCCGAGTCCGTTGCGCCTCTAGGGTTCGCGATAAAAGCGCGGCACGCGGCGCGAAACCGCAGTGAGCACTTCCCAGGGAATGGTGCCGAGTTCTTTTGCAATCTCGGTGGCGCACAGGGTGACTTCGCCGTGCGGACCTTTTTGCGTTCCCAGCATCAGGCATTCATCGCCCA
>DASXTY010000774.1:0-3008 GCA_036505155.1 Polyangiaceae bacterium
TGCCCCAGGCGGTGATCGAGCTCAGGTTGAGGGCATCCATCGCGCCGGATCCATCCGCTTTTCGGTCGGTCTCGCTGTTGCCGTAGTCGAAGCAGCAGCCACCGTTGAAGTGCTTTCCGCTCGTCACCATGTACATGCCCTCCGGCTGAGCGCCGAGTGCAATGCCCGATTTCGAAGCGTCGACCCAGTAGCTATTGTTGGCGTTGATATACAGCGAGTAAACCTTGTGACCGCCCACGGTCAGCGATTCAGTCGTCGCTTTCGCGGGCAGGCTCGAGGTAGAGCCGGGGACCTGTGTTGAGCCTTGATACCAAAGGTCGTTGCCCTTGCCGGATTGATCGTAGACGACGGTAATGACGCAGGTGGTGCCCATACAGAAAGCGTCCTGCGAAAGCCCATCCGCGATCCCGCCCGGCGCCAGCGTCAGGATGTCCTTAGTGGTGCCCGCGGCGTTGCGAACTTGATACAGCTTGCCATCATACGTTCCGAAGAGCGCGCGCACGGTGCTGTGCGCGGCCACGCACGGGTTCCCTGCAAGACGATAGACGTCGCACGGACCGCTGGCGCTACCGCCACCACTGCCCGCGCCCGCGCTGCCCGCTCCACCGCCCGACCCGCCTCGTCCGGCAGTCGCGCCGCTAGCACCGCTGGTTCCCGCGCTCGCGCCGAGCCCGCCAATGCCAAAGGAACCGCCGATACCGACGGAACCGCCCGTGCCCCCTGAATCGGTGCTGCCACCAGAACCGCCCGCGCCGGCGTTCGGAGAGCCGTGCTCGAGCACGATCGAACCGGTCGTCTTCGGGTTCGTGACCTGTGGCGTCAGGGTGAGCTGGGTTGCTCCGGCGCAATACGCGTACGGGGTCTCGCCCGCGTCGTTGGTGAGCGTGAGCTGATTGCCTGCGCGCGTGAAGTTGTTGCGCGTGGAAGGGGCGACCGAAACGACGCCGATGCCGCCTCGCTGGTTGATCGTGGCCGAGCAGCTGCACCCGTTGCCCGCCGCCGAAGCGCAGCTCACCGACGCGTATCCGAGCGTCTGAATGATGCCCGAAACGCCCTCACACGTGACAGGCGTCGAGGAGATCACCAGACACGCCGGCCCCAGCGTGAAATGTTCCTCACCGGTCGTGATCGTGTCGTCCGAGTAAGTCCCGTCTGCGTTGGCCGTGAAAGTTCCGCTGACCGAGAGCGCTCCGCTGACTGGCGCCAAGCACCCAGGAGCGCCAACGGGTGACAGATCCAGCGTATCGCTCACGGCGAGGCACGCTGAAGCGACTTGCCAGGTTCCGACGAGATCGCCCCCGCAAGCGGGAGCATTGACACAAGCCACGCCCCCGCTGCCACCGTTCGCGCCCGGGGAACCGCCGGTTGCTTCCGGCGAGGGGCGCTTGTCGGAGCTGCAAGCGAGGAACGACACCGCAAGGCTCATGGCCCATGCGAAGGCAGCGGCTCGAGCCCGCATCAGACTGCGTCCTTTCGAACGAGCGAAGACGGGCAAGCGATGACGCGTCCCAAGAGAGCTACCGGGTTTTTCGCGGGCAAATGGGGCACGCAGGCTACTGTCCGGAAGCCGGTCCCGTTGTGATCAAATCGCGGGCAAGAAGCACCCGAGCTCGCTGACGCAGATTCAGCTCGTGGCCGTCCGCGCCCAGCGAGTGAGGTCCGACATGGAGCAGTAGCGCTGGGCTGCTCCATCCGTCGGAAAAAGAACGAGCATCAAAATTGTGCCACGAACTTCCACGCTTCTTTGGGCATCCACGAGGAGCCCTGACCGGCGTCCGTGGGCGAGGGCGTGTGCCCGCCGTCGTACTGACACCAGCGCACCGGGTGACCCGCAGAGCATCCCTGATAATCGGAACAGAGGTGCCCGCCAGTCGGCGCCTTGGGCAGTGTCTCGATCGTGCACCCTGCCCATTTCGCAAATTTATCCGTTTGGGTGGTCTGTCCTCCGCCACCGGTGCTCTCTTGCAGACCGAGCGAGCCGAGGTATGCAATTGGCTCGCAGGTCGTGGGATTCGCCAGGCCCCCACCGGAGTGCCCGATGGCGAAGCGAAACGTTTTCGATCGTGAGCACGCAACCGTCCAGACCATGGCTGCACCTTGGCTGAAGCCTTCGAGCCCGATCCGGTCGGTATCGATGCACAGCTCGCGCTCTACTTGATCGAGGACATCGTTCACATAGGACAGGTCGGACGTCGCCCAAATGCCACCCACGGCTTCCGTGGCCACGAAGATGGTGCTGCCCGCCGAAAGCGCGTACAGGCCGAAATATCCGTTGTTTTGGGCGCCAGCGACTTCGGTTGCGTTGCCGGTGGCTCCATGAAAGCCGATCATGAGCCGGTACGGTTGCTTGTTGTCGTAGTTGTCGGGCAGGCGAAGCATGTACTTGCGACTCGCGCCTCCGCTTTGAATCGTCAAAGCTCCGCTCTTCAAGGTTGGCGTCTTGCCGCAGCCCATCGACGTGGCCGCGGTCGCGCCGCCTGCGCCGCCGAGGCCATTCGCGCCGCCCATGGCAGCCCCGCCGTTCGCTCCGCCGCCCGTGCCCGCGCCCGCGCCTGCGTTGTGCGCCCCACCTTGCCCGGCGAGCGCCCCACCGCGTCCGCCGTCGCTCGCGTTGCCACCGGTACCGGCGCCGCCCAGCGCCGCACTGCCAGCGTTGCCTGACGCTCCACCGCCGGGGTTGCCACTTTGCCCGGTCGAGCCGGCGGTTGCCCCATGGAGCCCGCCAGTGCTCGTAGCTCCCGCGGCGCTCGTGGCTCCCGCAGAGCTCATCTTGGAGCCGCCGGTGCCGCCTGACCCTCCGTTTTCCGCGGCGCCGCAGCCAACAGCGAGCGCCAAACACAGCGTGAAGCAGCCCAGGACCGCAGAAGACGCATGATGGCGTCTCGGGCCGGGGCACCGTTTCAGAACATTCGTGCGCATTGGCTCGGACTCCTTCAATCGATCGCTCCACTGCGCTCGCGGAACGGAGCGTGGCTGAAACGGCTACGCCCCGTACTGTCTCTACGAAG
>DASXTY010000775.1:0-3621 GCA_036505155.1 Polyangiaceae bacterium
CGGGTCCTTGCCCTTGAATAGCGACCCCTACTTCTACGTACAACGGAGCGCTGCTGACTACATCAACCCACAACTCGAAGTTGCCGGGTCGGTTTGTCTGTCACTGCTCGGCCGACGGGAAGGCAATCGTTCGAGGAGACCATCTCCGGAGACGGGCCGAGCCCGGTACTTTGGGATGCGGCTTGCGGCAGCGAGCGAAATCGCTGCTGCCCACCGGCTATCTTGTGGGTCGCCAGCCGATTTTGCAGGAAATTGAGCGGCAAATACCCGAAAGTCTGAATCCAACTGGATCGAGGGCGCACGGTCCAGCGTTTCCAAATTGCGTGGGGTGAATAGAAGCGCTTCCAGGCGCGCACCCAGCCCTCCTTGAGCTGCTCTCGGGTCATCTTGGTCGGCTCAAAATACGGTGAGCCTAAATCGTGATCGGCTCTGAGCCACCACTGCTCATCCGTGAGCCGGCCTTCCGCCTTCAAACGCCGATAGAGGCGCGTGCCGGGGTAAGGAGTGAGGATGGCGAACAAGGCCATGGTGAGCCGCATCTCGATGCCAAATTCTACCGTCCGGTCGAACACCTCGGGGTCGTCCGTGTCGAAGCCGAACACGAAGCTCCCCCAGGTGGAGATTCCATGGGCATGGAGCATCTCCATGACTTCGCGATATTGCGATGGGCGATTCTGACGCTTCCCGGTGAAGCGCACCGTCTCTTCATCGATGCTCTCGAATCCGATGAACAGCGCTTTGCAACCGGATTCAGCCATCAACCTTATGTTCTCCACGCGCTTGACCATGGCCAGCGAGCACTGACCGATCCAGTGCTTTCTCAAGGGCACCATGCGCCGAAACAGGTCCTCCGAATACTTGCGATGAATCATCACGTTGTCGTCGCCGAACATGATGAACTTGCCCAGTGTTTTGAGCTCGGCCAAAACTTCATCCGCGGGGCGAAAGCGCATGGTGGTGCCGTTGGCGGTGGACACGCTGCAGAATTCGCACGGATAAGGACAGCCCCGCATGGTCTGCACCACCTGAAACGGGATGTATTTCTTGGAGCTAAAGAGGTCGCGCCGGGGGTTGGGCTTACTCGCCAAGCTCGGCAACGGACCCCTATAAAGCCGTTGCAGCCGCCCAGCCTTGAAATCTGAAAGCAACGTCGGCCACAAATCCTCGGCTTCGCTCAACACCACCGCGTCCGCATATTGAAGGGCTTCGTCGGGAACCGCGGTTGGATGGATTCCGCCCAGCACCACCTTGACCCCCCGACGGCGATAGGCGGCGGCGATGTCATAGCTGCGCCTCGCCGTTTTGCTATCGACGCTGATCCCCACTAGGTCGACATCTTTCACATCCCGCTCGAGATCGAACGGACGCACGACGTCATCGGTGTAGATGACTTCGTCCTCCGGCGGGGTGAGCGACGCCAGCACGCCGAGTCCCAGTCGCGGCAAAATCGCGGAGTCTTCGCTGGCGGTGGCGATGAGCTCAACCTGCATCGGCCGCAGGGTAGCATGCCCGGCTCAAGCCGAAGATCCGGTTTTTTCCCGTAGAAATTGGCAGTCTAACCCCCCAGCATTCCTCGCAGTGCGGGGTCCTTTTCCAAGTACTTTGCCGAAAAGACCTGCACCTCCGCCCGCTCCGCCTCGCTCACCACGCCCTGTAAACCTGCCAGCGGACCCCCAGTAAACTCGCAGTGAGTGCGCGTGGTACTGCGCCCGCCGGTGGCGGCAACTTGCCACGAACGGCGCACCGCGTGCGGCCCGAGATCAGCGCACGTGACCACGCCGCCCGGGCGCGTGATGAAGCGAAAAGCCTGCCGGTCAGCGTCCCAGTACCGAAGCTGAATCGAATATTCGCTCCCCACCGCCCGACTCGCCGAGCACCAGCGTTCGAGCGACGCCGGGGCAGGCTTGGGAGCGCCGGCCGGTTCCTCGCAGGATACGCCTGCCGATGCTCGCTCGACGGCGCCACGATGCTCGCCGACATAACCGACGAAGAGCTTCACCAGCTCCTGCGTATCGTTCTTCTTCTTTTCAGCCTGGGCGCGCTGCTGCTCGACCTCGCTTTGTCGAGCCACAATCTCCTGATCGAGTGCCTGGAGCTGCGAGGCATCTTCGCACTGCTTCCAGGCGTATTCGCGCCACTGTTTGGCGGAAGTGAAGTCGGCAAGCTTGAGCGCCTGTCGTACCGTTGACTGCGCCTGCTGGCACTTAGCGGCATCTTTGGTGCTACAGCCCGGCGCACCGGGCACCGAAACCGCCAGCAGCGCAACGCGAAACCACAGACCTAGCCTCGAATGCATCGCCCCGTCATATATCTCGTGCAGGTCGCTGGCAACCACGCCGGCAGGAGCGCCTGGATGCCGGACTACCCCCGTGATCTCTCTGAAACGGTACGCCGATCAAAATCGGCCTATCCCACCATAAAAGGCCTATTCTAGAGCGTCCGTCATCCTGCCAAAATCGCGCCATGAGCCACCCTGTAGACCGGAGACAAATGCTAAGCCAGCTGGCGCTTTTGCTCGGATCGCCGATGGTGGAAGCGGCGTGTACCGGAGCCGTCCTCGGTTCGCCGAACGCGCCCCCCACTTCCAGGCCCGTCGTGATTTCCGACCGGCTTCCACTGATCGCATCCGGTGATCGGATTTCTGCCGACGGTACCCGTCCCGCCAAGCTCTCTCAGTCGTTTCGACTCCCGACGCCCGGGGTCTGGTACATCTTCCTAAAGGTCAGCGTTCACGGCGATCAGCCTGCGCTTTTGACGTATTCCGTGGACGACGTGCCCCCCATTCGCAGTCAACGGGGCAAGCTCCGCATTGCTCGCGGTACCCACTCGAAGTGGGTGCGCACATCCTTGCATCAAAACGCCAATTTCGATGAGGAGCAGCCCGGGAGTGACAAGCGCAGCTTCCACGCGGAAATTCACATCGATGAGGCCGGCGACCACGTCGTGCACATAACGGCGCTCGAAGGCGACGTGACCATCGAGAAATTGGCGCTCACGCTGTTCCACACTGCCCAACCGCGTGGCGACACCCTGGACCATGCCCATGATCCCGGGGAGGGGCGCGCCACATTCTCTCAGCCGTCCGAGCGCGTGGACGGATTTCGCAAACACTGGAAATCGCCCGAAATCGTGGCCAAGCGCAGATTTTACGTCGACTCGGACCACGGCAACGACGGGTCCGACGGCTTGGATCCGACTCGCCCATGGCGATCGCTCAACCCGGTGAACCAGAGACAGTTCGAGCCGGGAGACGCCATCTTGCTCAAGCGCGGCGGACGCTGGCAAGGCGGAATGCGACCGCGCGGAAATGGAAGCGTTAACGCCTGGATCACCATCGGTGCTTACGGAGAGGGAACACGCCCCTATATCGACGGCGGAGAGAACCACGCGGTGTCGCTCACCGATCAGAGTTATTGGGTAATTCAAGATCTGGAGCTCACCAGCGACCCTACGCGCCGGCGCTGCGGCCTGTCCGTCAGCAGCGAGCACGCGGACCAAAAGGCCAAAGACATCAAGGTCTTCAACCTCATCGCCTACGACAACGGCCCGTCCGGCATCAACATTGGCGGCGGCAAAGGCGACGGCTGCGACGGCGTGTGGGTGGAAAACTGCTTGTGTTAC
>DASXTY010000776.1:0-1716 GCA_036505155.1 Polyangiaceae bacterium
GGAAACGCCCTTGCCCACCAATGCCGGATCGCCACCGAAACGGCGCAGCCACAACCGGTGACTGATTAACGCGACTGGAGGTCCGCCAGGCGCTTCTTCGTCGGGAGACAGCGTCCTTCCCAGCACTGGTGCCACTCCGAGCGTCTCGAAGAACCCCGCTGTCACTCCCGCGGCACCGACGCGTTCAGAGTCTGATCCATCCGCAAGGTCGGCACTACGGGGGGAAAATGCGGTGATCCGCGCGAAACTCTCAGTTCGGCGGCGCCATTCGGCTACGTCGGCGTTGGACGGCGGGGCAACCGGAAAACCGAGTCTGCGACCCGGATTGTCCGCCCAAATAGCGACAAGCTTGTCCGAATCAGGAAACGGCAACGCGCGGATGAGCGCGACGTTGATGAGGCTGAAAATGGCTGTCGTGGCTCCGATGCCCAGCGCGAGCGTGAGCACGACCACGGCAGTGAAGCCGGGGTTCCTCAGCAGTCGGCGGAAGGCGTATCTGAAATCGTTCATCGTGCGCTGTCAGAGGTCAGTTGTTGCTGGTCAGTGGTGAGCCAAAGCTCCAAATCCCAAGTTCCAAGCACCAAATAACTCCCAAACCTCAAATTCCAAACCGAACACCAACCGCGCTCGCCGGAGTTTGACATTCGGAACCTGGAGCTTCTTAGGAGTTTGGTAATTAGAGCTTCACTGGTGCTTGGAGCTTGGTGTTTGGAGCTTTCATTCATATCGCAGCGCCTCCATCGGATCCACGCGTGCCGCCCGGCGTGCAGGGAGCAGGCACGCCAGCGTTGACACCAGCACCAGCAGCAGTGGCACCGCGACAAAGGTCGCCGGATCCAGTGGGCTGACACCATAGAGCAGGCTGCGGAGCAACCGCGTCGCCGCCAGCGCCGCCACCAGACCGGCCCCGATACCGAGCGCGGCTAGTCTCAAACCCTGGCTCAAAACCATGTGCACGACGTCGCGGCGGCTCGCACCGAGCGCCATGCGGACGCCGATTTCGCGGGTGCGCTGCGAGACCGAATAGGCGATCACACCGAACAGACCGGACACGGCCAGCAGCAATGCCACCGCTCCAAACACGCTGAACAACAGTCCGGTGGTTCGTGCGGGGAACAGCGCCAGCGCGAGATGCCGGTCCAGTGTCTCGAGCCGCGACAACGACAGGCGCGGATCGAGAGCACGCGTTACTTCGCGCATCGCACCGAGAGCGGCTTGCGAATCACCGCGCACATAAGCGACGAACGTGGAGCGCGCTCGTGGATGCTGGAGCCGGGACCGGAACACCACCGGGCGCTCGTTTTCGCCGAGGGTCCGATATTTCCCGGATTCCACCACCCCGACGATTTCATACGAATCCCCCTCGCCAGGCTTTCCCTCGAACAGCCGGCGCCCGACCGCGTCTTCTCCGGGCCAGAACTGATCCGCCAACGTCTGATTGATGATGGCGACCAGGGCGGCACCTTCCCGGTCAGTGGCGGCAAACTCGCGACCTCGCAAGAGCGCGGTTCCCATGGTGGAAAAGTAACTCGCACCCACGTCGAAGGTTTGCATGTTGAAACCATTCTGCCCTGGCGGAGGTTCCTTGCCTTCCGCGTTGTAGGTGATTCCAAGATACCTCGTATCCAGCGGCAGATAATCGGCGAAAGCGACGGACAGGATGCCTGGCGAGGCGGCCATGCGTTCGAGGAAATCCGCGTTGAATTGCTTCATCTG
>DASXTY010000777.1:0-2072 GCA_036505155.1 Polyangiaceae bacterium
CGGGCTTTGTCATTTGGAATGGTTACCTTCCCCTTTCGGCGCCGCCGTCGCCGTCGGCCTTTTGCCGGCGCACTGCGACTGGACGAACCGCACAACTAGCCTTGGTGGGCGGGTGTTCTCCCATGTGGCGGGACAGCTCGGTTTGGAAAGCGAGCACTTGATCCGCGAGCAACGTCGCGCGCGCAAGTCGATGGTCTGGGTCCTCAATTACCGACTGCGCTAGCGTGACAAGCTCATCATTTAAGATGGCCTGTGCCAGCGCGATCGCAAGCTCATTGCATGGGGCGCCGGCGGCGCACGCTCGAAGAAAGAGCTCAGCAAGCGTCGCTGGATCCGGAGTAGCGGCTGCTCGGTATTTGCTCGGTGAACCCTGCGAATCCGTGCTCTGGTTGGACACGGTGGACGCCGGTCGATTTTCAGAACTGCCGGAGAAAGGCTGATTTACTGGTGTCCAGGGGCGGAATTGAACCGTCGACACGTGGATTTTCAGTCCACTGCTCTACCGACTGAGCTACCTGGACGGGCGGCCACGGTTCTAGCCTACGGACACGCGTCTCGGCAACCTCCGTAAAGAACTGCGACCAGAGCTGGTGTGGTTACGCTGCGAACGCTTCGATGACGGACAAGGGCGATTCGGTGCGCACGATGCGCGCGAGCTTGAGCCCGGCGGAGCTGAGCAGGGCGGAGAACTCGGCTTCGGTGCGCTCGCGGCCCCCGGTGGTCATAACCAGCATTTCGAGGTCCAAGAGCTTGACAGGTGTGGACTCCGGCGCCGCGCTCACCACGCCTTCCACGATGAGCACTCGCCCCGCTCTTCAGATGGTCGGCGACGCCCAATTCGGCGACTAGCGTGAGCCCCCGCGAAACGAACTTGCCCATCATCATTTGCATGAGCTGCATTTCGGGAGGAGGGGGTGGCGGACTCTTTTGGTGGGGCTCGGACATAGTGGCATCTCCTATGGCCCGTGAAGTGACTCCGGACGATCGCCTTAGCTACCCGAAGCGACCTTCGAATGCAACACGGTACCGTCGCGCACCGCGCGCGCGGCAAAACAACCGCTCTCCGCTACGGCTCCTGCTCTCGGGCCCGTCGCCCCGCTCCGGCCACCGATCGCCACAAGGTGGACTCAGTCGCAAACCCCGTGTAACCAGGTGCTTCATGCCGCACGCAGCGCGATACGACTGGACGGTTCCCGAGGCTCGCTCACTTTACGAGCTGCCCCTGTTCGAGCTCGTGGATCGCGCCCGCGCCGTTCACCTCGAGTTCCACCAGCGCGACCAGGTCCAGCTCTGCACCTTGCTCAGTGTGAAAACCGGGGGATGCCCGGAGGATTGCGCCTATTGCCCGCAGTCGGCGCGCTACGATACCGCGGTGCGCCCTCAGGCGATGCTCAGCGTCGAGGAGGTGCGGAGCGCGGCGGAGCGCGCCAAGCAAGCTGGCGCAACCCGCTTTTGTATGGGCGCCGCATGGCGTGAAGTGAAAGACGGGGCTGCCTTTGAGCGCGTGCTGGAGAGTGTGCGCGCGGTGAAATCGCTGGGACTCGAAGCCTGTGTCACGTTGGGGATGCTCACCGAAGAGCAGGCTCGGCGGCTAAAAGCAGTCGGGCTCGACGCTTACAACCACAATTTGGACACGTCGCGTGGGTATTACCGAAGCATCATCAGCACGCGGGTGTACGATGATCGTTTGCGCACGCTCGGCCACGTGCGTAAGGCGGGCATTACCGTGTGCTGCGGGGGAATCATCGGGATGGGGGAGAGCATCGACGACCGTTGCGCCCTTTTGGTGGAGCTCGCGCGGCTCGAGCCGCATCCGGAAAGCGTGCCCATCAATGCTTTGGTGCGGGTGGAAGGCACGCCTCTGGCCGAATTACCACCGATCGAGCCACTGGAGCTCTTGCGGATGATTGCCACCGCGCGCATCATGATGCCCAAGTCCAAAGTCAGGCTGAGCGCGGGCAGAAGCGAGATCCCACGCGAGGCGCAGCTTTTGTGCCTGTACGCCGGCGCGAACAGCATTTTTTACGGCGACCGGCTGCTCACCACTCCGAACCCGGGCCCGAACGAGGATG
>DASXTY010000778.1:0-3504 GCA_036505155.1 Polyangiaceae bacterium
CATACGTGGCCATGGCCGCACTTCCAGCGGAAATTCACGTTTCCGGGGAGTAGCGCTGACTGAGGCACTGTCCGCCGCGATTGAGCGCCACGGCACGCGCTTGTTCGAGGCCATCCGGTAGCGCGCTGTCCTTGGAGACGCAAATGCGACACCAGTGCCCTTCTCGCGCCACCCGGAACCCGGATGCTGTCCATTCATGGCCGCGTGCACACCGCCATCGCAACTGTATCTTTGCGTTGACGTACTTTGCCGAGAGGCAACTCCCGCCGCGTTCGTGGGCGATCGAGCGCATTTCCTCTATTGAGCAGGGGTTCCGTATCGCGCATTGCGGGCACCAACTGCCGCCGAGCACGTTACTGAGGCAGACCTTCCATTCTTGGTTCTCGCGGCAGCGCCATCTGAGGGGACTCCGACTATCGACAAATCTCTTGGAGAGGCACTCTCCACCTCGCTCCACTGCAACCTTCTGGGCATCGGCGAGCGTTCGCTTCCAGCCACTGCAGACTGCGCACCAGGTGCCATCGCTCAACATGTGTCCTGGTTTCGACTGCCATTCGTGCCCTTTGGCACATCGCCATCTCAGCGGCTTGGTCCAATGCTGGTATTTAGAAAGGCACTCTCCACCTCGTTCCTTTGCCATTTGTTGCATCAGTTCGGTCGTCCAGCGCCGGTGCCGCCTCGGAGCCTCACACCTGGGACACCAGTTTCCCTCGAGCACGGCACGCGGCAGAGTTTCCCAAACATGCCCCTCGGCACATCGCCAGCGCACCGCGCTGTCGATGGACACGCGTCCTTCGTGGAGGCACTCACCGCCGCGGGCTTCTGCCGCCAGCCGAAGTGCTCCGACCGTCAGTGCGGGTCGATAAGGCGGAACGCGGCTCATGGGTCAGTCAAGGATCGAATCTGAGCCCCGCTACTTGGAGAATCCGCATTCTGAGTTGCGATGTTGTAGTCACTATGATATCCAACAGAATACATGGCTTCCGCCAAGGCTACAACGGTTCGATTCGGTCCAGAGGACCTGGCGATTATCGAAGAGGTGCAGCATCGCACCGGTCTGTTCGCGCAGTCCGACGCGCTTCGATTCATCTTGCGCCAGTACGCCCAGCAGAACGGAATCGAGCTCGTGAGGCCAAAGCAGAAGCGTAAACGATAAACCAAAATAGCGGGGCTCGCGCCGTTACTAGCGGCCGAGCCCCAGGCCCATAGGAGACAAGTCCCATGAGCGATGAAACCAAACCACCAAACACCCAGACCGTCCAAGAAATGGACAATTGCCTGGCTTTGCTCGAGTCAGCGCTGTTCGTCCTCGCCGACTCGAAAGACGCGGAGAGCCGGCGGCTGGCAGCGCGTTCAGCTGCTCAGCAGACTCTGGCGCTGATATACGTTGCAGCCGAGGTGCAGCCATGAGCGCCCTGACCGTAAACGAGCAGAGCTTTGCACATCACGTCCGCGGCGCGGTGACCGAGCTCACGGATGCCGCCGACGCGCTCAAGCACGCCGCGACTGCACTGGATGCAGCAATGGCCGATATCCGAACCGATGCGGACGAGCTCAGGCAGGCAGCCTACAATGCTCGCGCAACGGGCCTTCAGATCGTCACCATTGCCATGGCAGTAGCTCGCTCAGGTGGCGCCCTCGAGGCTTACGGTAAGGTGCATGCCGGTGCGGAGGGTGAGCAAGAGCAGTAGCCGAGCCAGAGACCCGATTAGCCGGTACCCGGAGCAATCCGGGGCCGGCTTTTTGGGTAGGAGCGATGAAGATGGCTGACGAGAAGAACAAATACCTTGGGTCGGAACACTGGTCGATCGGCGTCGACATGGAGGAGCATGTCTTGGATATCATCGGCGCAATGCGAAAGGCGATGAACGGAGATTCCAACGGTTTCGAAGCGGCACGCTCCGAGCTCGCGAACCTACGTCTACTCTGTGACCGACTAGAGCGCCTATTGCCGTAACGAAGGACGAGAATACTTTTGGCCAACCAAACCTACACGGTTATCGCCGGCAAACCTGTGCCAGACGTGAACGCGCTGGACGCTCCGGCAGCCCTTGCTCGCAAACGTGAGCTCGAGCGCCTACTGGCCGCGACACGTGGTGACCCGTCGCGAGCCAAAGAGCGCGAAGCGCTGAGACTGGAAGACGCCGCGGTGTCCAAACGGCTGGCAGAGCTACGTGACGCTCAGAAACGCGATAACCAGCGGCGCAATTTCGCCGGTATCGGTAGCCCATTGCATGAGGCACTGGTGGCGCGCTTTGATGCCGCTACCGTCGCCGAGCTCGAGCGGGACGCGATGACGCGGCTCAGTGAGCGAGAGCGCAAGGGGGCGGAGCGAAAAGCGAAGAAGGCAGGCTGACATCAGGGCTCTCCGGCGGGGCGCCTCAAGACTCTCGTCCGCGTTCAGGTCATAGCTCCTGTTCACCAGATGCGATAGAAGAGCTGATGGAGCCGGAGTGGATTACTCGCTGGAACCTTTTCATCGAAAGCATCGGCGCGCGGCGAATTCGTTGCGAGTCACCGACTTCGAACCTCGCCTCGAGGATGATCTCGTTGACTGGGTGAACTCGGCGGGTGGCGACCTGCTGCGCGCATGGCGCGATTGTCCGCGCGGCGATTGGCTGCTCGAGCTTGCTTCGGCGCTGCCGGTCGACCGACGGTACGTCGTGAAAGCGGCTACGGCGTGTTTGCGTGTCCGTTTTGAACGCACTCGAGAGCTCTCAGTCGACGAGCGAATCTGCATCGAAAAGGTGATGGAGGCGAGCGAGGGCTGGGCCGACGGAACCATCGAGTCCGGGGAGCTCTTTGCGATGAGTGCTCTGGTCCGTGAGCGGCTCGAGGAAGATGGCGAGGGTTCCAGAGAGTGGGATGCGACGGCAGTCGATTCGCTTGCCGGCTTAGCCGCCGGTGGCTACTTCATGGAGGCCCAAGTCTTCAGGTGTGCCCAAAAGCGCTCCGCCAGGTCTCGGATCCGAGAGCCCATTCAAGCACGCCGGTGCGCGGCGCTAGTACGACAGCTCATTCCGGAACCTTTGGTGCAACACGCTGCCGAAGCGGCAACCGGCAGGCTCAAGACAGAGAATGCGGAGCTCGTCGAGGTCACCGGTTCAGCGATCTATGATGAAGAGCTGTACCCGCTGCCGCAGTGGTTCCTGGCGTTTGATGATCTCGAGACGGCCTGGAATTTGTGTCCTAGGCCCTCATGGATGCTGGCTGCGGCAACGGCGGTCGGAGTCGACCGGAAGCTGCTCATCGAAGGCGCGTGCTTCGTGGCCTCGAGAGGTCTTCATCTGATTCCCGAGCTGCACCCCGGAATGGTTGCGCCCGGAAGGCTCCGCAAAGCCGCCGCTCGCGGCATCAACTGCGCGGCGGCGATCGCTCGCGGGGAAATGAGCGTACATCAAGCCGCCGGGGTAGCCACCGAACTCGGGGAGTTAACCGGCAACTTGTTCAATACCCCGGAACCTGGCACGCCAGCCGCCTATGTCTGGCACGATTCATTGTTCA
>DASXTY010000779.1:0-2313 GCA_036505155.1 Polyangiaceae bacterium
CAGTGCCCGTGCCAGATCGAAATTAAGTGATATTTGGCCAAAACGCCGATGTGGGCGAAATTAAGGGGGGGTCAACGTTGACCCCGTGACTCTCGCCGTCTCGGGCTTGCCACCTTTCGGGCCAAGCTTTTGACGCTGATTTCGCTCCTATTTGAGACGACTGACGCACTGGGTATGCTCTGACCCAGTACCGGGTCATTTTAGAATTATTCTTTTATATCAATTGGTTAGAACGGTTTTTGGGGGTGTCTCGCCAGAAGGCGGCAGGGTAGGAGGCTGTCTCCGTCGTCTCGGTTTTTGTTGCCCTTCGTGATCGCTCGGTTCCCGACCGTCCCCGGTTTTTTGGCTATCCGACTCCGCGGGTGCCAAAGTTTTACCGCACGCATTTGTGTGAGTCGGTTTTCCGAGAGGCATCATGGGCGAAGGACGAAACTTGGTCGGCGTCGACATCGGCACCGCGTCGATCAAGGTCTGCCAGGTAAAAGAGACCCGAAAAGGGCTGGGCCTGGTACGCCTGGGCTACGCCCCGCTGGGGCCGCAGGTGATTGTCGACGGGCAGGTGATGGATTCGGGAGCCGTGGTCGAAGCCCTGCAGAAGGTCTTCCATGACGCCAAGATCCGGCAAAAGGAGTGCGCGCTGAGCGTCTCCGGGCAGAGCGTGATCATCCGCAAGATCACCGTGCCGATGATGACGGAGGCCGAGCTGGAGGAGCAGATCCAGTGGGAGGCCGAGCAGCACATCCCGTTCGACATCAAGGACGTGCACGTCGACTATCAGGTGCTGCGCCGCCGCACCGAGGCAAGCCAGATGGATTTACTGCTCGTGGCCGCCAAGCGCGACCAAATCGAGGAGTATGCGCAGCTTGCCCGGAACGCCAAGCTCAAGCCCATGGTGTGCGACATCGATGCCTTCACGGTCCAGAACCTGTTCGAGTATTCTCGGACTTTGCCCCAAGATCAGACGATCGCGCTGATCAACGTCGGGGCCAGCCTGTCCTCGCTCAATATCATCGCCAACGGCGTGAGCGCCTTCACGCGTGAGATCGCCAACGGCGGCAACGTGATCACCGAGGAGATCCAAAAGCAGCTCAACGTGCCGCACGATCAAGCCGAGGCCTACAAATGCGGCGGTTCCGCCTCGGCGGATGACCCGACCCGCGCGGGCATGGTCCCGCAGCAGGTGGTGCAGGTGATCGAGGCGGTCAGCGACACGATCGCGGCCGAAATCCAGCGCAGCTTGGACTTTTTCATGGCCACCAGCGGCGAGGGGGAGATCGCCCGCATCTACGTCACGGGCGGCTCGGCGAACCTGGCGGCCTTGGCGCGCGCCATCGAGCGTCGCGCCCGGGTCACGGTCGAGACCTGGTCCCCCGTCGAAAAACTGACCATCGAAGCCAAAGAAGTGGACCCGCTGCTGCTGCAAGCGCGCGCGGCGCAGCTCTCGGTCGCGCTCGGCCTTTCGCTCCGTAAAGAGAAAGAAGCGCGCGCATGATTCGCATCAATTTGATGGCCCAAAAGCGGCGCGCCGACCGCGCCGAGGGCTCGCAGCTGTGGCTCGCGGTGGTGATGGTGGTGATGCTCGCCGAGGTCGCGGCGCTGTTCGTGTTCCACGGCTTCAAGAACGAGGAATTGCGCGAGCAGCGGCAGAAGAACGCCGCGCTCACCTCGCAGATCGACCAATCGAAGAGCACCGTCGCCAACCACGAGGACGTCCGTCAGAAGCTCGCCCAGTTGCGTGCGCGGGAAGAAGCCATCGGAAAACTGCAGACCGCGCGCACTGGGCCCACGGCCATCTTACTCGAGCTGGCACGCTTGCTGACACCCGGCCGGGGGCCGAGCGTGGATCCCGACCGCTTGAGCCAGCTGCGCCGCGACAATCCGCTGGCCGTGTTCAATCCCTCTTGGGATTCGCGCCGCCTGTGGCTGGTCAAATTCGTGGAGCAAAGCCGCAAGCTTCACCTCGAGGGTTTTGCCCAAGACGGCGAAGACGTGAGTGAATTGGCGCGGCGCATGAACCTCTCCAGCTACTTCGCCGATGTGCGGCTGCTGCCGGCCGTGCGCCAAGTGGACAGCACGACCCACATGGAAGTGGTCAGCTTTGCCCTGGAAGCGAAGGTAAAATACTGATGGCTCGCCAAACTTCCGTGCTCCAGAAGCTGCCGCTGATCGCCAAAGTCGGTGTCGGTGCCGGCTTGGTGCTGCTGGTGGGGGTCGCCTACTTCGTGGTCTTCTACGGCGATATCGAGAGCTCGATCAAAGCCGCGCAAGGCCAAGAGCAGCAACTGAGAACCGATCTCGCGGACGCGCGCAAAA
>DASXTY010000780.1:0-2123 GCA_036505155.1 Polyangiaceae bacterium
GTACGTCTTTTTGATTTACGTGATTCAAGTCGCCGTCACCGTAGTGGCGGCGCTGGTGTCGTTCCTTCTGGATCGCGAGACCCTGGTTCTAGCGGTTCGCCCAGACGAATAGAGAACTTCCCTTTCCTCTTGCTTGGCCACAAACTTGCCCGCCGGTGGTCACGCTTGGTAGCGGCCGGAACACCATGCGACGCTCGCGTGCAGCCGGTCTCGCGCTCGCCGGGGCCGCGCTAGTGGTCTGGCTGGTGAGCAGCATCCGAGCGGACGCGAGGGTGCAGGTCGACTCGGACTACAGCAAAGCGCAAACTTACAGCGCGGCGCTCCGGTACCTGCGCGTCGATCTGGGTTATGAGGTGCTGGAAAAGGACCCCGACGCCGCGTATGTGATCTTTCGCTACCGCGCACCCGATCAACCCCAAAACGTCTCCACCGGCACGGTCGAAATCGTGGAGGCCGATGACCGGGTGGCACTCATTATCCAGCTCCCCAAGCTGCCTGAGTATTACGAGCGCGTGCTCCGAGACGGCCTGCTTCGCATACTGCGGGCTGAGTACGGGGCTCCGCGCCGGGCGCGCCGCACCACTCCCCGCCCGACGGACGCCGGGGCCGGCTAGAAGCCACGACGCCCTAACGCGCCCGAGATGAGCAGCCAAGGCCCATTCCGCGTGTTAATGATGTTGCGCGTCAAATGGGTAAAAGTACAGTCGCCCTCCCCGAGCGCATAGGACGTTACGGCATCATGCGAATGATCGGCGAGGGAGCCATGGGCCGCGTGCTACTGGCGCACGACGCGGTCTTGGACCGCGAAGTCGCGGTGAAGCTACTGCGAGATGATTTGAAGATCCCGACCGAACAGCGTGAGGCGCTCTTCGATCGCATGCGACACGAGGCGCGGGCGTCCGCGCGCGTCACGCATCCCAATATCGTGGCGCTCTTCGACATGGGGGACGAACCGGCAATTGGGCTCTATTTGGTTTTCGAGTTCGCCCAGGGAACAACGCTCAAGGAACGCGTGAAGAAAGGCCCTCTAGGTCCGCATGCTTCAGCGGGAATCTCCAGAGGTATAGGCGATGCTTTGACCACCGCCCACGCGGCAGGTGTCCTGCACCGCGACATCAAACCGGAAAACATCATCTTGACCCGTACTGGTCCGAAGATCGCAGACTTTGGGATCGCGCGTGTCCCCGACTCGACGCTGACCCGCGATGGCGGGCTGCTCGGCACTCCGGCGTACAGCTCTCCCGAGTCCATCGACGGCGGGGAGTTCTCCCCTCTTTCCGATCAGTTTTCGATGGCAGCAACGCTGTACGAGGCGATCTCTGCCCGGCGGGCCTTTCCAGGCGACGATGCGGTGGCTGTAGCGGCCCGCATCAAGTCCGAGCAGCCTGCGCCTATCGCCGCTGCGTGCGGGCTCGATCCGCACGTCGACGAGGTGCTGTTACGGGGTATGGCAAAGCGGCCGCTTGAGCGCTTTGAGAGCTGCAACGAGTTCGGCAATGCTCTTGCAGAGGCTCTCGAACTATCCCCTCGGACCGCCATGGCGACTTTACCCGACGAGCTGCACCAGCGTCGCGCCGCGGCAACCATTCGTCGACGACTCTACGGAGCTCTAGCCTTAGGAGCGGCGGCGGGCGCTCTAGTAGTCAGCGCCGGGGCCGCGCTAAGACAGCGCGGCGGCTTGGATCGAGCAGCGATCCCGACTCAGACCGAGGTAGCGCTTTCGCCCCCAGCGGGCTGGTTGGCGCAGAGCCCCACAAAAACCTCGGCTTTGCCCTCCAAGAGACCCATGTCTCCGGCGGCCGGGAGTCCAGCCAGTCGCGAGAAAAACCCGGAGCGTCCACGCCCCGAGTCCGCCAAAATGCCCATTTTAGACGCCGGATCCGGCGTCTCCTCCACAAATGACGCCGCCGGTGCAGCTTCGCCCAAGGCTCGATCAGCGCGCCCCGGCGTGACAAGCGGAGGGGACGGAGGAGCGCAAGAATAGTGCTGGCCGAGTAAGCTTTTGGAGACTTGTGTGTTCTCGCCTCGATGTGCCCTACCCAGCCCTGGGCTCTTGATTAGCTTGATGTTGCCACTAGCTCTGGCGGTGTCGGCGCCGCGGCCGGTGGTTGCTAGAGCTACTG
>DASXTY010000781.1:0-2008 GCA_036505155.1 Polyangiaceae bacterium
TTGCGGTGGGTTTTGGATGACCGAGCAGCGAAAGCACCCGATCGGCTGCATCCGATAGAGGGGTGCCTGGCCCGAACACCGCTGCCACGCCGTGCTTTTCGAGCCAGGCTCGATCGGACTCCGGAATGATTCCTCCACACACCACCAACACCTCCGGCGCACCTTGTGTTTTCAGCTGCTCGACGAGCTCGGGGACCAGCGTGGTGTGGGCACCCGCCTGCGTGGAAATGCCGACCACATGAACGTCGTTCTCCACCGCCTGGCGCGCTGCCTCTTCTGGAGTCTGAAACATGGGTCCCAGGTCCACGTCGAGTCCCAGGTCCGCAAAGCCGGAAGCAATGAGCCGGGCTCCGCGATCGTGGCCGTCCTGGCCGAGCTTGACCACCAACATGCGCGGGCGGCGGCCGTGTTGGTCCAGGAAGGCGCGCACACGGCCTCTGAGCTCGGCCCAAATGGCGGTGTCGGAGTAATAGCTTCCGTAAATTCCACCGGCGATCGTGGTCTGGGCAACGTGGCGCCCAAAAACCCGCTCCAGGGCGAGAGAAATTTCACCCACCGTCGCTCGCGCACGGGCAAGAATGACACTCTTTTCGAGTAAGTTACCCTCGCCTTTCTCGGCGCAGCGAGAGAGCTCGTCCAGAGCCGCTCGCACCCGAGGCCCGTCGCGTTCGGCTTTCAAACGCGTCAATCGGTCGACTTGGGCTCGTCGCACTGCGTCGGTGTCCACGACGCGGACGTCGAGCGCCGATGACTCGTCCGACGTGTATCGGTTGACTCCGACCACCACGTCCAAGCCTCGATCCACCCGCGCCTGTCGGCGGGTTGCCGCTTCTTCGATCTTCCGGCGAGGCAACCCGGATGTGAGCGCGCGAGTCATGCCGCCCATTTGCTCCACTTCGTCGAGCAGCTGCTGTGCGCGATCTGCCAGAGCTGCGGTCAGCGATTCAATAAGATACGAGCCGCCCAGAGGATCGACGACGTTCACCAGTCCCGTTTCGTGCTGTAAAATGAGCTGAGTATTGCGCGCCAGTCGGGCGGACGCTTCGGTGGGTAACGCCAGGGCTTCGTCGAACGCGTTGGTGTGCAGGCTCTGCGTTCCACCAAGCACCGCAGCCAAAGCTTCGATGGCCGTCCGCACGATGTTGTTGTGGGGCTGCTGACCGGTGAGGCTCACGCCCGAAGTCTGGCAGTGGGTGCGGAGGCGGGTAGACTCCGGGTTTTTCGGCTCGAAATGGCGCTGCATCAAGCGGGCCCACAGCAACCGAGCCGCGCGGAGCTTGGCAATCTCCATCAAGAAATTCATGCCGACCCCGAAAAAGAAAGAGATCCTCGGTGCAAATTGGTCGACGCTGAGCCCCTTGCTCAAAGCTGCGCGCACGTACTCCAGGCCGTCTGCCAGCGTGTACGCGAGCTCCAGATCCGCGGTCGCTCCGGCTTCGTGCATGTGATAGCCCGATACGGAGACGGAGTTATAGCGGGGCATGTAGCGAGAAGTGTATTCGATGACATCGGCCACGATGCGGAGTGACGGAAGCGGCGGATAAATGTAGGTGTTTCTAACCAGAAATTCTTTCAAGATATCGTTCTGGATGGTCCCGGTCAGAAGCTCCGACGGCACACCCTGCTCTTCTCCTGCCACGATGAACGCCGCCAGCACCGGCAGCACCGCCCCGCTCATGGTCATCGAGACACTCACCTGGTCGAGTGGGATGGCGTCGAACAGAACTTTCATATCCTCGACCGAGTCGATCGCCACCCCGGCCTTTCCCACATCACCTCGAACCCGCGGATGGTCGCTGTCGTAACCCCGGTGCGTGGCCAGGTCGAAAGCCACGCTGAGGCCTTTTTGCCCCTCGAGCAGGCAACGCCGATAAAACTGGTTGGATTCTTCAGCGGTGGAGAAGCCCCCGTATTGTCGGACGGTCCACGGCTTCTGCGCGTACATGGTGGCGCGCGGCCCGCGCACAAAGGGAAAACTGCCCGGTTGCGAGTCGAGAAAATCGAGCCC
>DASXTY010000782.1:0-7465 GCA_036505155.1 Polyangiaceae bacterium
GCGTTTCAAGGTGCGCTGAGCTTTGACTAGCTCCAGACGCGCATTATCGGGAACGCGAAGCGCGAAAAAGGCGCGAACCAGACCCTCGCCCGGCGGACCGCTAATCCAATCCATCGGTCAAGGTTTTGCGCACGAGTGCGAGCCCCGTAAATGCGGCGAGCCGGCGAATGCGACTGCGCGTCCCCGGATAGAAGAGCCGCTCTACCCGAGTTCCGCGCTCCGTTGCTACAGCCAAGTGCACGGTTCCCACCGGCTTTACTTCGGAGCCGCCGGATGGTCCTGCGATGCCCGTAACCGAGAGCCCGATGTCGGCCTCGAACGCGCGGCGCGCGCCTTCGGCCATAGCCCGCGCCACCGGCTCGCTCACCGCACCGAAGTCCGCGAGCAACTTTGGACTCACGCCGAGCAGCTGCTCCTTTGCGCGGTTCGTGTACACGACGGCGCTGCCCCGGAAAAAAGAGCTGGCTCCCGCGTGCTGCGTGAGCAGCTGCCCGACCAGCCCGCCGGTACACGATTCGCCGACGGCCAAGGTCCAACCCCGCTCTTCGAGCAGCCGCCGGATGAACAGCGGTAGCGTTTCACGACCCCGACCGAACACGACCTCGGTCCCCAAGCGCTGCTCCACCTCGTCGGCGGCGGCCGAGGCGCGCGGGGCACTGACTTCCGGTGTCACGCGCTCTAAAACCTTGACCTCGATCTCGGGGAAATGGGCGCGATAGCCCAGCGTGACTCCATACTGCTCTTCGATGCCGCTCAGGCGATCATTGATGGTCGACTCCGGAAGCCCGAAGGTGCGGATGAGAATTTGCTGGACCGGCTCCTTCGCGACCCCTTCGAGGCTCGGCGCCACCCAGCGGTGAAACATCGCTTTCATTTCGTGCGGCACGCCGGGTAAAAAAAAGCAGCGCGCGCGGTGGATCTGTACGGAAAATCCGGGGGCGGTCCCTTGGGAATTTTCCAGAACCGTGGCCCCCGCGGGAAAGTCGGCCTGTTTGGCGTTGGACGCGGCCATTTCCCGCCCTGCGCGCCGCATGCGTTCGGCGATGGCCTGGAGCGATGGCGGATGGCGTTCGAGCGCAACGCGGAGCACTTTGGCAACGCATTCGGTGGTGATGTCGTCGGTTGTTGGGCCGAGGCCTCCGGTGCAAACCAACACCTCGTGTTCGGCTCCAAGCCGCTGCAAAGTCGATTGAATCCGCTCGCGATCGTCGTCGGTGCAGTCGGCGGCTCCCACTTCCAGCCCGAGCTCGGTGAGCGCTTGGGCGAGCCAGCGGACATTGGTGTTGAGAAGCTCGCCGCGTGTGAGCTCGGTTCCGATGCAGAGGATGGCGGCGGTCATGGGGGAATCCCGTCAGTGCTGCTCCACATCGTATGCACACCGAAACCCGATGTGAACCGCGGGGCCTTGGCCAGGCTCTTGCGCCCAGGTTTGTAATTCTGCCGCTACTCTGGACTTGTACGAACCACCCCGGGCCACGACGGCACCGTTTCGCTCCACGGTCCACTCCGCCACGTTGCCGCTCAGGTCGAGGGCGCCGTCGGGGCTGACTCCGTCCGGCCGCGCCCCGGCGAGGTCGGGGCCGCTCGCGCCGATGGCGCAGGGGCCGTTGACCAGCCCAAACGATGCTCTTCGGCAGACCAAACCGGTTTGCCCCCAGGCAAAACGACGCGCTTCTCCCCCCGCGGCGGCGAGGAGCCATTCGTCAGAACTTGGCAATCTGCCGCTCATGGTGCGGCAGAAGGCTCCGGCTGCGGTCGCGCTCACATTGGTCACCGGCACGCCGGGCTCCGCGCCCTTGTCCAGCGGCGCGCAGCGACCGGCGGCGACGCAAGCGTTCCAGCGGTGAGCCGTCACTTCCGTTGCGTCGAGCTCGAAAGCGCCCAACCACACCTGGCGAGTTCGCGGTAAGCCGGACGCTTGCCAGTCCGCCTCGTCGAACCGAAACGCGCCGCCGGAATATCGAATGCGATTGGCGATCGCGACGCAACCGGGATTGATGGTATCGACAATCCGCATTCCTGCCGCACATCGGCTCGGCACTCTAACGCAGCGGCCAAGCTCCACCACCTGTCCCTGGCCGCAGCAGCGCGCGCCAATCGCAATCAGCCCCGGAGCGCAGTGCCCCGGCATCGCCCGCTCGCTCTCCGCTAGGTACACCACCGCTGCGATGGCCGCTAAAGACGCAAGCGAGGCCGACAAAACCAGGAGCATTGTGCGCCGGCTTGACTTGGGCTCTTCGAATGGGGTCTGGAGTGTGTCCAAGGGCTAATTCAACCGCCTTGGAGAAGCTTTGCGAGCTCCGCTTCATCCAGCAACCGCACACCCAGCTTTTTCGCCGCGTCGAGCTTGCTCTTTCCCACCTTTTCTCCGGTGACCAGGTAGGTCGTGTCTTTTCGGACTTTGTCGTGAATTTGCCCGCCCGCTGCCCGAATTTCGGCATGTATTTGCTCGCGGGGTCGGGCGAGCACGCCGGTCACACAAAAGGACTTTCCGGCAGCAGGGCCGTGCTCCGCGGTGTGCGGAGCACGAGTGGGCACCGAAACGCGTAGCTCGCGAAGCTTCGTGAGCAGCTCCCGGTGAGCCGGTTCCAAGAGAAAACTCTTGACGCTCTCGATCATCTTGGGGCCAAACCCGGAGATCGCGCTGAGCTCTTCGTCGATGTCCTCGCTCTTCCACTCGAGGAGCGCTTCCAGTGACCCGGCGCGCTCCGCCAATTGCCGCGCCGCCACTTGGCCGATCTGCGGAATGCCGAGCCCGGTGACCAGACGGTCGAAGGTGCGAGCACGCGATGACTGAATCGAGGCGATCACGTTTTGTGCGCTCTTTGTTCCCATTCGATCCAGCTTCTGAAGCTCTTCGGCATTGAGGTCGTAGAGGTCCGCCACGTCGCGCAGCATGCCGCGGTCTACCAATTGCTCGATGAGCGCTTCGCCCAAATGATCGATATCCATCGCGAAGCGGCGTGAAAAATGAAATATCGAGCCCCTTACCACCGCGGGGCACAAGGGATTGGGGCATCGCACCACCACCTCTTCGGCGCTCCGCTCGACGGGTGTTCGACACACCGGGCAGGTGACCGGCATGACGAAGGACGGCTCCTTGCCACTGCGCGCGCTCGTATCCACGCTCACCACCTGCGGGATGATTTCACCGGCCTTTTCGATGCTCACCAGGTCGCCCACGCGGACATCCAGGTGCTCGACAATGGCCGCATTGTGCAAGGAGGCTCGCGACACCGTGGTGCCCGCAAGCTCCACCGGATCGAGCGACGCAACCGGGGTGAGCGCGCCGGTTCGCCCCACTCCCACCACGATGTCGAGCACCCGCGTCGCGGCCCGCTCTGCGCCGAACTTGTAGGCGATGGCCCAGCGCGGAAACTTGGCAGTCGCGCCGAGGATCTCCTGGTGCGCAAAGTTATCCACCTTGACCACGGCACCGTCGATTTCGTAGGCGAAGTCCTTCCGTTTTTCCTGGATATCGGCGATGGCGGAAAAGACCTCCGCCACGTCATCGCACACTCGTTCCAGTCGATGCGTTGGAAGGCCGAGCTCGCGCAACCTGGCCAGCGATTCGGAATGGGTTGGGGCGAGCTCCGGCCCTTCCACCACTTGCCACACCACTGCCCGAAGCGGGCGCTTGGCCACCACGCGCGGGTCCAGCATGCGCAAGCTCCCAGCGGCAGCATTGCGCGGATTGGCGAACGGTGCGGCACCGGCTTCGCTTCGCTCGACGTTGATCCGTTCGAGGTCGCGCCGGTAGATGACAACTTCGGCGCGCAAAGTGAGCGGGCGGTGCTCGGCGATGGTGGCGGGAAGCGAGCGAATGGTGCGAAGATTGACGGTGATCTCCTCTCCGGTGACGCCGTCACCGCGCGTCGATCCTTCCACCATTCGCCCTTCGCGATAGACGACTTCGATGCTGCTCCCGTCGAGCTTGGGTTCTACGCAAAAGCGCGGCTTCGCTTGCGCGGGCAAGCCAGCTTGGACTCGCCGCACGAATTCCTGGAGCTCTCCTTGGTTGTAGGTGTTGTCGAGCGAAAGCATCGGGGCCGCGTGTTTCACCATTTTGAAGGGAGAGCGAGGCTCAGCGCCGACGCGCTGCGTCGGCGACTCCGGAATCGCTAGCTCGGGATGCCCTCGCTCGAGCTCCACCAGCTCGCGATACAGTCCATCGTAGGCGCCGTCGTCGATCACGGGATCGTCCAGCACGTAATAGCGGTAGTCATGCTCGCGAATCTCGGTGAGCAACTGCGCGTGGCGGCGCGCCGCATCCGGCGGGACGTCTGGCATCGCCTTGTCGATGCCCCGCTCCGTTCCCGCCGTCAACCGAGCTCGAGGCTGGTCAGGCCGGCGCTGTAAAAGTGTGCGCGGCGATGGACGGTGTTAGTCTCCTCGGCGCGCCGTCGGCGCTCCACCCCATGACGAACCATTTCGCGGGTCAGTCCCTGCAGGCGGTCTCCGAAGAACCGCCTCCCGGTGACGAGCCGGCGCCGGCCACTCTCGCACCGGTCACGGTGAGCTCGGCCCCTCCGCCGTCGCCGAGGCGCGAAGGCTCACTCGTATGGCGGCTCGGCGGAGCCGTGCGCACGGTTCGTCCGCACCAGTGGGTCAAAAATGTCTTTGTGCTCGCGCCCATCGTTTTTGCCAAAGAGATTTACGACCCGCTGCTTTTGTCGCGTGCCGCGCGCGCTTTTGTGGTGTTCTGCCTGCTCGCCGGGGCGGTCTACACCATCAACGACATTGCCGACGTCGATTCCGACCGCCGCCATCCCATCAAGCGATTTCGCCCCATAGCATCGGGGCGCGTGCCGCTCGGGCTGGCGCGCGCCCTGGCAGTAATTCTGGTGGTCGCAGCGCTCGGAGGGGCTGGCGTGGACTCAGCGGCCGTGCTCGCGGTGGCGGTTGCGTATTTCGTTCTGAACCTTGCTTATTCACTCAAGCTCAAACACGTCCCGTACGTCGATGTCGCCTGTATCGGCGCCGGATTCGTGCTGCGCGTGATGGCCGGCGGCTACGCCACGCGAATCCATGTATCGGACTATTTATTGTCGTGCACCGCGCTCCTCGCGGTATTTTTGGGATTTGGCAAGCGACGCCACGAGCTTGCGGCGGCGGAGGGACGCGCCGGCGCCCAGCGCGTAGTTCTCGATTCTTACACCAGCGGCGGCCTCGACATTGCTCTCGTCGCGAGTGGCGTCCTCACCATTGCCGCGTATTTGGCGTACACGGTCGATCCGAGAACCCGGGCCTTTTTCAAGAGCGATTGGTTGTGGGTGAGCACGATATTCGTAATGCTGGGAGTTTTGCGTTTCTTGCACTTGGTGCGAAGCCGCCCGAGCTCGGAAAGTCCCACCCAGGAGATGCTCAAGGACGGCTCCTTTGTGGCCATCCTGCTCGGCTGGGTCATGCTGGTGATGTGGCTCGTTTATAGGCTCCGTCCAGGTTAAGCATGCCCAACGACAACGGGCGCGGGGTGATGACACGAACGCGGAGCGGACCGTGGGCGGACCTCGCGCTCACGCTTCCGATCTTCATCGCGTATCACTTGGGGGTCGTGTTTTTGCAGGTGCGCAATGCCGCCGACTTGGTCACCCGAGAGCTCGTGACGTTGGCGCACAACAGCACCATCGGCTACTTCGGGCTCACCCTGGGGATAGGCGCGGTTTTCGTGGCGACTCTGGTGGTCTTAGGCCGGAGCCACTCGCTCCGCTGGGACCGGTTCGCGCTGGTTGCTGCCGAAGGGGTGCTGTACGCGCTGGCCATGCGGCTCATGGCCAGTTACGTGGTCGGGCGCCTGTTCTTGGGACCGCTTGTCCACGACCGCAGCACGGGTCTCATCATGTCCCTGGGTGCGGGCTTCTACGAGGAAATCGGGTTCCGGGTGGTCTTGTTCGGGTTCGGAGCGCAGCTTCTCTCCCTGCTGTTCTCCGCCCGCGCGCCGCTCAAGGCGCTGCTCATCCGCGCCGGCTGGGCAGCTCTGGCCGCTGCAGCCTTCAGCGGCTGGCACTACGTCGGCGCGCTCGGAGAGTCTTTCGATCTGAAGTCGTTCACGTTCCGATGGGTCTGCGGTATGGCGTTCACCGCTATCTACGCATTCCGCGGTTTTGCTCCCGCCGTCTGGACGCATGCGCTGTACGATATTTGGGTGCTGGTGCTTTAGCCGTTCAGAATACGCCGTCGACGGTGGTTGCGGTCACCGCGCGATCGAACCAGCGATCCAGTAGCTCCGCGTCGGTGCAGGAGGAAACCCGCTCGCGCAGCTCTGCGGACAGGATGAAGCCGCGTTTTTCCAGCAGTCGCAGCAATGCTTCGGCCTTGCCTTCGGCTCTGCCCTGGAGCTGTTTTTGGGCAAGCGCCCCTTCGAGCACCGGATTGTGCTTGGCCAGTAAGGCGCGAGCTATCGCGTCGTCCGCCTTCGCCGCGTGCACCAAGGCTTCCAGCGGGAGCGCGGCGGCAAGCGTCTTGTCTTCGATGAATCCCCCGGGGTCCAATAACCGCCACGAAGCGAGCTCCGTGGACCATTCGAGCGCGCGCTGGCGCGATACGTCCACTGCGAATACCCGGCGGACCCCGCGGTTCATCAGCTTTTGAGCCTTGCGCCCCGCGTCCGACAATGCTTCGGTGCTCACAATCTCGAAGGCCAGCTCCTCGAGCCGGCGGCCGCCGGTTTCTGGATCCCGCGCGCGCGGAAACACGCTCGCATCCGGGGCCATATCGTCCACTTTCGAGGTGCGCGTCAGCATGTCGCAAGCCCCCGCGTATTCTTCACGGACGTGCGCTTCGAGCAATGCGCATAGGATGAAATGGCGGGTACCGTGCGGTTCGTCTGCGGGTGCCACGTAACGAATCCTCCCGTCTTCAATCTCATAACGCGAATCGGGCGCCACCAGCCGCGCGTCGACGGGAGGAAGCTCCGAGCCTGCCTCTACAGGTGACGTCATTGCCAATCAGCATAGCGCGGGCAATGCCGTTAACAAAACCCCTCACCCCTTAACGACCGAGCCCCCCTTCGGTTTCGATGATGTAAGGGCAATAGCGGAAACTGTCGCAGTCGACACCCCGCAGTCGTGCCAGGCGCTCCGCAGCGAGCTGCGCCGGAATAACGTCAACCAAAAACTGCCAGTGGGCGGGCGCTGCCGGAAGGTGGAACACCAGGTCGGCGTCGCTAGGCGAGACGTTTTGACCCGTGAGCATGACGGAGCCGCCGTTTTCCCGAATGTCTCTGGCGAGCGCGAGATCTTGGGCGCGAAGGCGCTCGGCATCGATCCAAAGTCCGATGCGCACGCCTTCTCGGAGCATCTCCTGGGGCCCATGTCGAAAGCCACCGGTGCTCATGGCGGTTGCGGGCGCCCCGGCTGCCTCCTCCCAGAGAAGCCGCGCCTCGTGAGCGCTCGAAAGGCTCCCCCCGCGCGCCAGGAAATACGTCGCGGCGGATGCGTCAAACCATCCGCTGTGTTCGAGCGCT
>DASXTY010000783.1:0-4777 GCA_036505155.1 Polyangiaceae bacterium
GGGATCAGAAAATGAAGACCCGGCCCGGCTTTGCCCGACTCTCGGCCAAAGGTTTGGATTACCGCCTGCTCCCCGGCTTGCACGGTGTAACTTCCGGAAACCATCAATGCGATTGCCAATAGGAGCACCAAGATGGGGCCGAGCTTCTTCGAGCCCCGACGAAGAATGTCCCACACCCGCGCCAGCACCTCGGTCACCTCGGGGCGGTGGTCGTCATCGAATCGGCTTGGCATGAAAGAGAGTCCTGGATTGCTCCGGGCGAAACATAACCGAGTGGCGTGGAACCGGCCAGCGGTGCGGGTTGCCGTTCACTGCCGGACGCGCCAGTTTCCCTGAAAAGTTCGGCCCACCTCGTCGCAGGTTGGGTCGGTGATGATGAGGGAGGGGCGTGCCTGCCCGCACAGGACGACCGTATTCTGCCGGAATGCACGGCCAAACAGCACCGATTCTTCGCGGCTGATGCCATGCACCAGCCAAGCGGGTTCGCGCCATACCCCTTCCGGTTCTTCGTCGTACCCCAAGCAGTGCTCCACCCGATAGCAGCCCAAGATCAAAAGGTCACGCAGCACTTGTTGCCGCATTTCGTTCACGCGCCGCGGGAGCAACATGGAGCGCGGATTATACGCAGTCAATATAGCGAAGTCCTGACGCAAGAGCTCCGGTAACTGATTGTCGTCTTGCACCACTTCGCCGTCCAACGAAACCCGCAACTGCCCTTGTTCCGTCGGAAGCTCGTATACGGTTGCCAGGTAGGAGCGGAGTAGGTTCTGGTCCACGGGTCTCTTATGCCTTGAATCGGTAGCCGGCGCCGCGCACGGTGATGAGATGTTTTGGCTCGCCGGGATCGGATTCCAGCTTGTTCCTGAGCTGGAGCACGAAGTTATCGATGGTGCGCAGCGTTCCATGGTGGCCGTCACCCCAAACCCGGCTCAAAATGTGCTCGCGCGACAAAACCCGGCCCGCTGCCTCGACCAGGCACCAGAGCACGTCGAATTCTGTCGCCGTCAGCTCGACGGTTTGGCCGTTTCGTACCACTTGTCGGGTGCCGGAGTCGATTTCGAGCTCTCCCGCCTTCACCGTGGATTCCACCTTGGGTCGAGCGATTCCGTCCCGTCGCAAGACGGCCCCCACACGCGCTAAAAATTCGGCCAGGCTGAAAGGCTTGGTGATGTAGTCTTCAGCGCCAAGCTTGAGCCCCATCACTTTGTCGGTTTCGGCGCCTCGGGCGCTTAACATGATCACCGGCACCGCGTGGCCCAGCTCACGCAGTCTGCGCACCACTTCAAACCCGTTCACCTTGGGCAACATCACGTCCAGCACCACCAGATCGAAATTTTCACCGATCGCCCGCTCTAGACCGTCCTCCCCGTCCATCGCGACGCTGACCTCGTACGCTTCCGCCTCGAGGTTCATTCGAAGTCCGAGCGTGATGCTCTCGTCGTCTTCGATCACTAGGATTCGACGCTTGCCGCGCGGGGGGGGCGCCATGCGATTGAGGTTGACTGCGGTGCTCATGCAATGAACCAAGAAAGCTTCACGCGGCGTCGGTGCGAGCCGCGGGTAAGACCAGGGAGAAGGTGCTGCCCCGACCGGGTGTGCTCTCCAGCTCTACCCGCCCCCGGTGCGCCCTCATCACGTGCTTTACGATGGCGAGCCCCAGGCCCGAGCCTTCGCGTTTTGCTGATAGTCGGTCGTCGACGCGATAAAATTTCTGGAAGATCCGTTTGTGTTCCGTGGGGACGATGCCCGGGCCATTGTCGGACACGCAAATTCGGACCTCGCGCGCCTGGGCGGTCACGAACACCGAGACCCGCGCCGGCTCACCTCCGTATTTGAGCGCGTTGGTGAGCAAGTTCACCAGTGCGTCGGCAATCGCGTCCCGGTCAGCGTCGACCACCACTGAGTCGGGCGGCAGGTCCACCTGCAACTCGACGTTACGTCCCGCACGCGCGGATTCGAACGCCTCGAGCGCCGTGAGCAACACGGAGCGCACATCCGTCTCTCGCAGCGTAAATTCTCGTCGGCCGCTTTCCATGCGCCCCCAATCGAGCAACCGATCGATGAGCTCCTGGAGTCGGGCGCTTTCCCGGCCCAAGGCGACAACGCACTGATCCTCTGCAAGCAGGTCGCCGCGTCGAAGCGCTAGGGTCTCGGTGAACAAGCGAATCGATGTGAGCGGTGTCCTGAGCTCGTGGGATACCTTGGAAACGAAATCACTTTGCAATCGTGAAAGGTTCGCCTCGCGCCGGACGAATACCCACACCAGCACCACCCCGGTGGCGGCAGCGCCGCTCAGCGCCAGCACCAAGATGCCCGCCAGCAGCGTCATGGGCGCCTCGCCCATCGAAAGCAGGACGACGCCGGTTGCCAAGAGCAAAAACGTGGGGACCACAACCAGGCCGACCAGCAAAATCACGATGCGCCGATAACCCAGGGCGCTCAGATCTCTGGTCCGGATGTTCATGCCTCGAGACCCGGGAAGTGTATCACCCTCCCGGAACCGGGGTGAGGTGGCTCAATTTGTGCCATTTTTCCCGGCATGAGCCTTGCTTAAAGACGCCTCCGTGCAAAAGCGCTCCGTCGAGTTCTGTCTCCTGGTGTTGGCCCTGAGCTCGTTTGCGTGCTCTGGGTCGTCGGATTCGGCCAGCTCAGGCGGCGCCTCGAATGGGGGTGGAGGCACCTACGGCGCCGGCGGTAGCTCCAGGGGCGGCACTTCGAGTGGCGCCACCGCCGGGAGCGCGCAAGGCGGATTCACCAGCGCTGGCAGCAGTGGTCAAGGCGGAAGCATCAGCTCTGCTGGAAGCGGCGGCAGCCCTCCGGTTTTTCAGCCGTCATGGAAGGTGTGCTCGGTGGACGCAGATTGCGTGGTGTTTGACCAAAACACCTGCTGTGGCTGCGTCGTGGTGAGCGTAAACCGTCAGTTTGAACAAGAAGCGCGCGCCGCCTCTCCGTCCGCAACCAACTGCCCATCAGGCCTCGGCTGCGCATCACGGCCTTGTCCGACGGACGCCATCGGCGCCTGTAAGCAGGGAGTTTGCGACTACGAAGTGCCTTGCGGCACCCGCGATGTCATGGCTTGTGGCAGCGACGGGTATTGCCGCTCGCTGTCTGGTCAAGCCTGCGGTTCTACCACGTGGGAGACGCTAGGTTGCCTTAGCTGGGACATAGGCTGCGATACAGTGGTGACCTGCGCTGTAGACCCCGCATCCGGGATACAATATCAATTCCCGGACAGCTGTATCCCCCAGAGCTGGGCCGCGTGCCCGAGTTCGTGCCCATAGAAAACCGAAGCCGTCCGGTATTCTAGCCTGCGTTACGCTTCGACGTAACCTGAGTGTGAGTGTCGAACTCGAAAGCACATGCCTGGTAACGCGCGAGTCGCGCCGGCTTGGTTTTCGAATCGAGCCTAGCCTCGAGCTGGTTTTGACCTTGGCGGCGGTGTGGGGGGCGCTGACCACCTACGCGCTCTGCCCTTGGAAGCTGCGCCTCTTGGGACGCGAGCTTCAAAAGTCGGAAATCTCGGAATACCTACGCGGGCCGACCAGCGCCCCGGAAAAACCCCAATTCCACCCGATCCGAGGGACCGATACGCTGTTAACCAACAGCCTAGCCGCGGTGGCAACCCGCGCTGTGGACGAAACGCCGCAGCGCATCTTGATCCTCGGTGACTCCATGATTGAGGGGCTCTTGCCACGGCTTGCGGACTACTCGCGAGAAAACGGTCACAGCCTGAACGCCGTGATCTGGTACGCGTCCCGCACCATCGACTGGGCGCAAGGGACGCGTCTAGCGGAAGTGCTGAACGCGTATCGCCCGACCTTCGTAATGGTAGTACTCGGATCGAGCGAGCTTCGAGTGCGGGAGGTCGATAAGCGCGAAGCCCTTGTGGAGCAAATGTTGCGAGCCATCGGGGCGAGAAAGCTGGTTTGGATCGGGCCGCCCAACTGGACCAGGGACACCGGCATCAACGCCCTCATCCAGCGGTGCGTGGGCAAAGGCCGGTTTTTCCGTTCGGCTGAGCTCAGCTTCGAGCGCAAGCGCGACGGCGTGCACCCGACGCTCACCTCCAGCAAACACTGGATGGACGTGGCTGCCAAGTGGATTGTGGAAAGCAGCGACGTGCCCATAAAGCTCTCGACGCCCGTAACCTCCGGCGCGCCCAGGCCGAAAGTCAAAGTCTTCGCTCCTCCGAGCTGACCGACGTGGCTCCAGCCCTGCACCTCAAAGAGCTTCTGACCTACGATCGAGCGGCCCCGATGCTGTTCACCGGAGGCGAGTTTCTATTTTGGTTTAGCCTTGTTTACCTAGGTTTTTTGGCTCTGAGGGAGCGCCGGGGCTCGCGAATCCTCTACCTGACCCTGGCTTCCTGGTTCTTCTATTACAAGTGCAGCGGGGCATTCCTGCTGGCCTTGCTGTTCACGAGCGGCGCCGACTTCCTGATTGCCCAGTGTATCCACAAGACCGAGAGCGAACGCGGCCGCCGATTGCTCTTGAGTCTCTCCATTTTGCTGAGCGGCGGAATCCTCGTGTATTTCAAATACACGAACTTCTTTATGGGCAGCATCGCCCGGATGCTCACCGGCAGGTTCGATCCGCTCGACATCGTGTTACCGGCGGGCATCTCCTTCTACACCTTCGAGTCGGTGAGCTACGTCGTGGACGTCTACCGCCGGCGGGTCGCTCCCACGCGCCACTTCTTCGAATACGCCTGTTACCTGGCGTATTTTCCGCACATCCTGGCCGGGCCCATCCTGCGCGCCGGCGACTTGTTGGAGCA
>DASXTY010000784.1:0-2643 GCA_036505155.1 Polyangiaceae bacterium
TCCTTGATGAATCGATCTTTGGCAGCGGTTTGATGCGACCAACCGAGAAACCAGTTGGAGCCGATCACCATCCTCGAGACATCAAGACCGCCCAGGTGGGTACGCGGAAAACTCGTCATTGGTCGCAAGCTTATCGGATCCGCGCCGAAACACCAACCCGCGCTACGCGACCGGAGATCGCCGCTACGCGACCGGCCTCAGCAGAATCAGGTGCTCCGAACGCGAGCGGCGACCGAACGCATCGCGCGTGGGTACATGGAAATGAGGCCGGCGCTGCGCCGCACGTGCCGTAATTTCGAGCCCTGCGGACCGGGCTGCAGCGGTGACGCTGGGTACGACCAAGAGGGGCCGGCGTCCGACCGCGCCGTCGGCTAACAGGAGAAAGATGACACCCCGTTCTCGGATAACGCGAGCCAGTTCTCCCAAGCAAGCGCCGAGGTCGCTTTGCCATCGGGATACTGCGGCGTTACTTGATCTACCGAGCTCGCGCCGCGCGCCCATTTCAGTGTGCTCGAAGCGGCGCGCATCCAGCTCGAGCCATCGCAACGCCAGCTCGTGTTGCCGCGCGTAGTCGTAGACCCCTGGGTAAGGTGGCGAGCTTACGACCAACGGGATCGATCGTGAGCGGATATGGGTTAGCCTGCGAGCATCGCCGAGCTCAATTTTGGGCGTTGGTGCTTGCGGGGGGAGCAGCGAAGAAAACTCCGAAAGCCGGGACGCGAGCTCGCGCGCCTTTCGTCGGAAAAATTGAATAGTGAGGCCGGCTGACAGACCGCGCGCCGACCGGTCGACCTCGGCCGGGCGAACGGCGACTTTCAAGAGCAGCGACGAGAGCACGAGACGGAGCGCGCGGCGCAGGTCGCCCCTCAGTAACCCGTCGATGCCGTGTTTCAGCCCATCCAGCTCGAGCAACACGTGGGGTTTGAAGACGCTCCTGTCCCCAGGCGCATAGCGCCGGGAGGGCCCACGTTTCTCCTGACGTCGCGCTTCGGCGTGCGCCGCCACGCGCTCGGCGCTTTCGGTGAGCTCGGTGCAAAACTCGGGGGAAGATCCTCGGGTTTTCAGCCAGGAGAGCTCGACGGCGAGCGGGCTCGCGTCCACTCCCATGCTCGCTCGGCCGTGGAGCCGCGCTTCCACCAGTGTGGTTCCGCTGCCGCAGAACGGATCCAGCACCGCGCCCGGCTCGACTCCACCGTAATCCAGCAGCCGTCCCGCAATGACCGGGTGCATGCGCGCCGCGTACACGTGGAATCCGTGCACATGCGCCATGCTGTTCTTTTGGTTGGGCTCAACCGCCAGAGCTCGAGCCAAGAACTCCCCATGGCGGCGGTCTCCGTGAATCTCTGTGGGGCCGCCAATCTGCTCCAGCGGACGGCGGCGCTTTCGAACCACCCTATCCGAGACCGCGCGCGTCCGTTGCATCTTTGACACGCTGAACGCCCAGAGCAAACGCGGCGATGCGGAGCGAACAGCCGTATTCGCGTTGAACTTTCCGAATAGCCTCGTACGCGTCTAACATGTGGCGCTCGAGCATGGCCTCGACCTGCTCCTCGGTCCACTTGAGCTTCTGCGTGTTCTGGGTCCATTCGAAGTAGCTCACGGTAACTCCGCCTGCGTTGACCCAAATGTCGGGCAAGCACAAGATATTACGCTCCAGAAATATCTGGTCGGCCTCGGCGGTGGTGGGCCCGTTAGCGGCTTCGACCACGTATTTGGCGCGCACCTCGCGCGCGTTGTCTCGGTTGAGCACGTGACCCAGCGCTGCCGGCACCAGAACGTCGCAGTCACAGGTGAGCAGGGCCTGATTAGAAATGGTCTCCGACCCTTCGAAGCCCGCGACGCTGCCGGTTCGTTGCTTGTGTTCGATGAGGCGCGTGACGTCGAGCCCATGGGGTTGGTAGGCACCACCGCGGAGGTCGCTCACCGCCACGATACTCGCCCCGCGCTCGAAGAGCAGACGAGCCAGCCAACTTCCCACGTTGCCGAAACCTTGTATGGCAACCCGCTGCCCCGCCAGAGACTTCCCCTCCGCCTTGAGCGCTTCCCGACACGCGATCATGGCGCCCCGTCCGGTAGCCGCCTCCCGGCCAAAAGAACCGTGCAAAGACAGCGGCTTTCCGGTCACCACCGCGGGCGAAAAGCCGTGCCGCTTGCTGTACTGGTCGAAGATCCAGCCCATGACGGTTGCATTGGTGTTGAGGTCGGGGGCGGGGATGTCCACATCCGGCCCGATGGCAATTGCGATCTGGTCCACAAAACGCCGGGTCAGGCGTTCGAGCTCCCGGCGGCTGAGCAGCGACGGGTCCACTTGGATGCCGCCTTTGGCCCCGCCAAACGGAACTCCCACCACCGCCGTCTTCCAGGTCATCAAGCTCGCGAGCGCCCGCACCTCGTCCAGGTCCACGTCCGGATGGTAGCGCAGCCCACCCTTGAAGGGACCTCGGGAGTCGTCGTGCTGCACGCGATAGCCGATGAAATTTCCGATGGTGCCATCGTCCATCTGAATCACCAATTCGACTCGGATCTCGCGAGTCGGCGTGATCAAAAGCGTCCGGTAGCGCGCATCGAGCTTGAGCAAGTTGAGCGCTTCGCGCAAAAAGTGGTTCGTGGTTTCAAAAGCGCCGCTCGACATTACCCGCCTTC
>DASXTY010000785.1:0-8608 GCA_036505155.1 Polyangiaceae bacterium
ACTTGGAAAAAACATGAGGTACAGGGCAAAAAGCCCAAAGAAGCCCGCCTCTGTGCTCAATTCCTTGGGGCTCGCGCGCCACCCTGCACTCCAAAAGCACGCCGCTGCACCGAGAAAAGGGAAAAACAGCGGCTGGAAGCCCTCGATCAATCCGTGGCGGGTCAAGGTGCGCGCAAAAAGCACCATAGATATCAAACCCAGGGACGACAACACCAGCTGACGTTCGTCAAGCGGGCGCCGGTCGAACGAGCGCCGAATCAGGACCAGCAAATATCCAACCCCAATCGAGGGTAAGAGGACGTATTGAAAGAAGGCGAGCCAATCCAGTTGGTTGATGATGGTAGGTCGTCCGCCGATGAGCGGGTCCGACTGGATGTATCCGGCGATCAGTTGGAGAGTGTCGCCTAGCGAACGATGCCGAACCAGCAAGACCACCGGGTACAAAAAGAACAAGAAGAGCGCAGCCGCGGCGAATGCGACCAGCTTTTGCGCAGGCTCGCGCCATTGGTTGGCCGAAACCAGACCCAGTAAGAGCAGCGTGACTGCGCTCACTGTGCAAGCCACGCCGGCAGCGGGCATCCAGAAGCAGGACAGGGTTATGGCGCTTCCGAGCACCGCGTAGCGCCAGCGGCTCGGGCGCCTTTGTGCCCAGAGCAACAACAAGGGAACCCCGAGCAGTGGAAAGTCGTAGACGTGGGTAGGCGGTGCGAAGAAGGCGTCGGCAGGCAGCAGCAATACCGTTGCAAAGGCCAAAAACGGAGTGCTCACTACCGCCAAAGTCGTGAAAGCGAGAAGTCGAACCAGCGCGGGGAGGAGGCCATCCCAGGCGGCAATTTCGAAGGGATGAAACCCGTTTACCCAGGCATAAACGGCTCCCAGATAGTCGGACAGCCCGTGCGCGGGCCACAAGTCAACGAAAGGCAGCTTCCCGAAATGCACCAGCTGCTCCACCGGGGTGACGCGTTCGCCCAGGTGCAATAGCTGATCCAAACCTATTGGTTCCCCGAGCGCTGCCAGCTGGTGATTATAGCGGCTAAGCCAGCTCTCTGACGCAATCACAACCGGAAAGCAAAACCAGATCGCGAGCTTCGATGGGCGAAAGCGCAGCCGACCCCTGAGCGCCAAGACGAAACCGGTGACCGAAGCCACAATCAGCACCGAAAGAAACGCCAGCGCGATCGCACGCGGCGAGGTCGGATGGCGTTGCGTCAGCGTGAATTGCAGCTCGTTTGCCACGGGACAGAGAAAAGGAAACAACAAGAGCGGTGAAGCGCCGAGCGCAAAAGCGCGCCGAAGTTTTGGTGACGGCTGCCCCGGGCGCCGGGTCGCCATGACCCCATAAGTGGCGATGTAAAGAACGGCGGGCATCCAAGCCAGTGGGTAAAACCACCACTTCGGGGGCTGATCGAGGTTGAAAATCACGCCCACCGCGAAGACGCACGCCCAAAGCAGAAATAGCATCGGGGTCATGGTGTCCCACAACGTCAGCCGACGAAGGAATCGCCATTGTGCTCGTCTCATAGTGAGACGGCGAGCGACGGTAAGTGTGCTCAGCAAAGCAACCCCACACAACGGCAGGACGAATGCGAAGGAGGGCTTGAGGTGATTGGTGACCACCGAGGCGACCAGGGCCACGCCGGAAATCGCGCACAGAGTATTGATCAGGCTGTTTTCCACCCGGGAGCGCCAACCGAAGTGCCAACCCGGCAGCCGCTGCATCAGCCATCGCGCGAAGTAATGGACACACAACAGGGCGCCTACCGCCATCGCCACCATCACGAAATACGTTCCGAGACGGCGTGACGGGTCCACACCCGCGAGGATCGCGAAGCCGACCACGCGGTCCGGAAAGCTGGTCAGATCCGAGCTGGTCCCATAATACGCAGCGTAAGCCGCCAGGAGCGCTGCTAGGATGCCCGAAGAGAGACCCGCCCAGTCGCTACGCCCTACTCTGTCGACAGCTTTCGGCATGAAAGAACCAGCCCGGGCCCGGATTAGCGAAAAAATTCGCGCGCGACCTGTGTCGCCGAAACAGTCTACTCAAGGGGCCCGGTCTGGAGTAGCCTCGTCGCGCGGAGGGAAAAACCGGGCATGCGCGGCATTTTCATTCAGCTAGAGGTTATTTACGCGCTCTTGATCCGCGAAATGAAAACTCGCTTCGGCGCTCACCGCTTGGGCTATGTCTGGGCGCTCATCGAGCCGGTCTTATGGATTGGGACGTTTGTGGTCGTCTATTACGTTTTTGGCCACCAGCCGCCTCCTGGAACCACATTGATCGCGTTCTTAGTTACCGGCTTTGTGCCGTTCGACTTATTTAGGGACGCGAGCGCCCATGCCATGATGTCCATCTCGGGGAACAAGGGGCTGCTTTTTTACCCGCAAGTGCGGCCACTGGATCTGGTCATCGCGCGCGTCCTGCTCGAGGCGGCAACGCAGCTCACGGTGTTCACGCTGCTCATGGGTGGAGAAGCTCTCTACATTGGCCAGCTTCACGTCAATAGCCTGCTCACCACGCTTGCAGGTCTCGGTTTGGCAGCGGGGCTCGGGGCTGGCTTGGGACTTTTGTTCTGCGGCCTGAGTGTGTTCTTTCCAACGGTGGAGCGGCTGTATACTCCGCTGATTCGCCCGCTCTTCTGGTTTTCGGCGCTTTTTTATCCGGTGGACTTGGTGCCCACCGTGGCGCGCAAGCTCTTGCTCTTAAACCCGTTGGTTCACGCGATCGAGCTCGTCCGCTATGGTTGGTTTCCGAGCTACGGGGCTCGGCACATCGATCCCAGCTACCCAGCTCTTTGGATTCTGGTCATGTTATTTTTCGGCTTGAGTCTGGAACGGGTCGCCCGGCGCAGGTTGGAGTTATCGTGATCGAGCTCAGTAAGGTCACCAAAGCTTACCCGACCTGGAACGGTCTGAACGTTGTGCTCGACGCGCTGGATTGCTCCTTCGATGGGCGCACCAATGTGGGAATTTTGGGCAGAAACGGGGTCGGGAAGTCCACCCTGTTACGGCTCATATCCGGCACTGAGCCGCCGGACAGTGGCGAGGTGATCCGTCGAGCCGAGGTTTCCTGGCCCATCGGTTTCTCGGGGGGTTTCAACGGCTCGCTGACGGGGGAAGAGAATTGCCGATTCGTAGCGCGCATCTACGGAGCCGACGTGGACGAGGTGGTGGGTTTTGCCATGGACTTCGCTGAGCTCGGTGAATATTTCCAGATGCCGGTAAAAACCTACTCGTCGGGTATGCGCGCGCGGCTGGCGTTCGGGCTCAGCATGGCCATCGAGTTCGATGTGTACTTGGTGGATGAAGTGATTGCCGTGGGCGATGCGCAGTTTCAGCGCAAGTGTCAGGCCGCCTTCGCCGATCGCAGCGACCGCTCGTCGGTGATCATGGTCTCGCACAGCATGGCTACCGTGCGAGCCTATTGCCAGCGGTGCGCAGTGCTCGAGGACGGCCGGCTCCATTGGTTCGACTCGGTGGACGAAGCGCAGCGCATGTACGAGGCCGGCTGATGGCGGTGCGCATGCCGGCAATCCTGCGTCGGGTGGGTGTAGCCGAGGAGGCTTCGAAGTCAGCACCTTCCCAACCAACGCCCCAAGGGGAAGCCCCCCCTGATGAAGCCAGGGTCTCGCGTTCCACCAAAGAAGTGGCACGGGAGCTTCGCCGCGAGCGCGCGCGTCGGCTGGCCTTGCGCTTGTCCATCTTCGTCCTCTTGCCCACTGTGCTGGCCGCGATTTTCTACGGTTTCATCGCCACCGATCAGTTCGAATCCCATTCGACGTTCACCGTGCATGCCGAAGGGCGCGCCGGCGAAAACTTGGTGGGTGGAATGGCCAGCGGACCGGGCAGCCGCGATGCCCTCACGGTCCGCGACTATGCGCTTTCTCGCGACATGCTCGCCCGGCTGGACAAGGAGCACGCCATCATCGCGCATTACAAGAGCCCCTGGGTGGATTGGTTTTCGCGGCTCCGGCAGAGCGCGAGCTTCGAAGACGCATATGAATACTTCGGCGACAAGATCTCGGCCGATTACGATTCAACCTCGGGCGCGGTGAACCTCCGCGTCCGCGCGTTTAGCGCCGAAAAGGCGGCAGAGTTTTCCAGCGCCATTCTCGATTACAGCGAAGAAAAGGTGAACAGTCTCACGCAGCGTGAGCGGCGCGACGTCTTGCAATACGCCGAGAGCGAGTTTGCCAGGGCGGAAATTCGCCTCACCAAGATAAAAATGGATATCGTCAGCCTCCGGCAGAAACGCGGAGACTTGAGCTTCGACGGGGGGTTGCTCAGGGCTGCTCAAGATGTCCTGAAGGCGCCGGCACCGGCAACCAAGCCGGCCAAGGGCTTTGACGCCGCCCTGGTGGAGATCGAGGCCAAAAAAGTGGAAAAGGAACTGGCGGACAAGGCTTACGCATCAGCATTGACCGCGCTGGAGAACGCCCGTGCGGATGCCGATCGGAAGCACCGATACCTGGCGGTGGTCGCCGGACCCTCGAAACCGGATGTCTCCAAATATCCGCGACGGCTGCTCGGGGTGGTCAACGCCGGGGTCGTGAGCTTCTTGTTGATGGGCATCGCCACTTTGATCGTTGCAGCCGTGCGCGAGCACGCGCGTTTGTGAGGGTGCCGGCGATGAACAGCGCAGTATTTCCAAGTCAACCGGACTCAGCGGAGCGGCGCGGTTTTGGAGTCGTGATACCAGCGCGCTTCGCTTCCACGCGACTCCCTGGAAAACCGCTGCGCGACTTATACGGCAAACCGATGATCGTCCGCGTGCTCGAAAACGCCCGCCAGACGGGCGCGGAGTATGTGATTGTGGCTACTGACGACCCGCGCATCGCAGAGGTCGTCACCGGAGCGGGCGGCGATGTGATGCTCACCTGGCCAGGGCATTCTTCGGGGACGGACCGGCTGGCGGAGGTCGCAGGCAAGAAGCAGCTCGACCCTGCCAGCGTGATTGTCAACTTGCAAGGTGATGAGCCGCTTCTCGAGCCAGGCTATGTGCGTCAGATTGTCGATGCGCTTTTGCACCACCCCTCCGCCGGGGTCGCCACCCTGGCGACGCCCATCACGACTGTGCGCGAGCTCCTGGATCCAAGCGTGGTCAAGGTCGTCACCGCGCGCTCGGGCATGGCGCTCTACTTCAGCCGTGCGCCGATTCCTTGCCTCCGCGGTCAGCATGAAAACCGGTCGGGCGAGCTCCCTACCGGAGGCCCATTTCTTCGCCACGTGGGCGTCTACGCCTATCGCGTTTCGACGCTGCTCGACCTGGCAAAGTCAAAACCCGCTGCCATCGAAGGTGCGGAGCAGCTCGAACAGCTTCGCGCCCTGTGGCTCGGCATTCCGATTCACGTGACCACCATAACCGAGGTGCCGGAGCGCGGAGTCGACACCGAAGAAGATCTGGCCCGTGCCGTTGCGATCTTGGAAGAGCGGCACGGCGGGATGTCTCAAGGATAATCCGTCGTGGAAGGGGCAGTGCGCTTGCGGCGAGTTGGCGTTTTTTCCCCCGGCATTCTCCGGATTGCACAACTGAAAGTGTTCCTCGGATGTGACCATCTGGCGTTTCGGCCGTCTGATGCTCAGGCGCGCACTCTGGATGCCGTGATCGGCTGGGGGCACAAGCCGACGGCAAGCTCGGCGCGGACGTACGCGCAAAAAAACGGCCTAAAGTATTTGGCTCTCGAAGATGGGTTTTTGAGATCCATCGGGCCAGGCAAACGCGAACCGCCGCTTTCGATGGTGCTCGACGATGTGGGGATTTATTACGACGCGCGGGTGCCTTCTCGGCTCGAGCACTGGCTCGGCGCTCGAGACAACGATCGGTTGAGCGATCCGGGGCTCCTCCGGAGGGCGCGCTGCTGTCGCGAGCGGATCGCCGAAAGCGGCGTTTCGAAATACAACCAAGCGCCGGATGATTTGCCATCGGAGATAGCCCAGCTCGACGAGATTGTGGTGGTTGCCGATCAGACTTTCGAGGACGCCTCGGTGACACAAGGCCTGTCCACACCAGCGACTTTCCAAGCCATGTTGGAAGCCGCAATCAGCGAGCATCCCGATTCTCGCATCGTTGTCAAAATGCATCCGGAGACGGTCCGGGGGAAAAAGCGGGGGTATCTTTCTGAGCTGGTGCGGCGGCGGCCTTCGGTCATGGTTGTGGGGGACGTGAGCCCAATGGCGCTTCTCCGTCGGGCAAAGCACCTCTACGTGTGCACTTCCCAGCTCGGGTTCGATGCGCTGCTCGCCCGTGTGCCGGTGACCTGCCTCGGCGTTCCCTTTTACGCCGGATGGGGCCTCACCGACGACCGCCAAACGGTTGAGCGGCGGGGGCTTCGCCGCACTCTCGACCAATTGGTTGCGGCCGTTCTGCTCTTGTACCCGCGCTACGTGCACCCCATTTCCGGCGAGTTGTGCGCCGCCGAAGAGGTGATCGAGCACTTGGCGTTACATCGCCGGCTGTTCGCCGAAAACCGCCGGCGGTTTTTTTGCTTCGGATTTTCCCTGTGGAAGCGCCCGTTCGTGCGACGGTACCTCCATGCCCCGGGGGGCGAGGTGCGGTTCGTCGCAACGCCGGACCGGATTTCCAACATCCGTGGCGACGAGCGCGCCACCGCCATCGTGTGGGCGAGCCGCAAATCCGCCGAAATCACGGGCTGGGCGACCGACCGCGGTATTCCGCTCTGGAACATGGAAGACGGTTTTTTGCGTTCGGTGGGGCTCGGTTCGGATCTCACGCCGCCCGGGTCGTTGGTGCTCGACCGGGAGGGCATCTACTACGATCCTCGCCAGCCGAGCGAGCTCGAAAATATGCTCGAGCGCGCTGAATTTTCAGCTCAGGAGCTCGAGCGCGCGCGCAAGCTCCGGAAGCGCATCATCGACTCGGGGGTTAGCAAATACAACGCGGTGAAGCGGCGGGCGCTGACGCTCGGAGCCCCTCCGGCGCAGCGAATCGTGCTGGTCCCGGGCCAAGTCGAAGACGATGCGGCGGTTCGATACGGTACCGAAACATCTATCCGCGAGAACATGGCTTTGCTCCGCGCGGTTCGCAGGACTTGCCCGGACGCGTACGTCGTATACAAACCCCATCCCGATGTGCTCCGCGGCAATCGCGTCGGCGCGGTCCGCTCAAACGGAGAAAATCTCTGGGATCAGCTCATAGAGCACGAATCGATCGCTGCGTGCTTGGCCCTCGCTCACGAAGTGCACACCATAAGCTCCCTGGTGGGTTTCGAAGCGTTGCTTCGCGGCCTCCCGGTCACCACCTACGGGCAGCCATTTTACGCGGGTTGGGGCCTCACTCGGGATGATTGCCGGTTCCCTCGACGCACGCGCCGCTTGAGCGTGGACCAGCTCGTGGCGGGAGCCCTGCTCCGCTACCCGCGCTACTTCAGCTGGACCGCGCGGCGATTCTGCACAGCGGAAGACATGGTTTGGGAGCTCGAGCGGCAGTCTCGCAAGCGCCGCGTGATTTCGCGACTGCCGAGGCACGTGAGCCGGCTCTTCAGCTTGGCCGCGTCGGCAGCCGAGTGGGCTCGAACCCGGGAGTGGGCCCGTGCTGGCTGACCTCGCTGGTAAGAAAGTGCTGCTCCTGCAGGGACCAGCCGGCCCCTTCTTTTGGCGCGTCGCCCGGCACCTTCGAAAACTCGGCTGTGACGTCACCAAAGTGAACTTCAACTCCGGCGAAGACCTGTACTACCGCGGTCCCGAGGTGGTTCGCTACCAGGGATCCTTCCATGATTGGCCGAGCTTTTTCCAAGAGCTCATCGAACAGCGCTCCATTCAGGCCGTCGTCTTATTTGGCGATTGCCGGCCATTGCACCGTGCGGCCATCGAGCGCGCGCGTCACCTCGGGCGCGACATCTTCGTGTTCGAAGAGGGCTACCTCCGGCCGGATTTCGTGACCTTCGAGAAAGACGGCGTCAACGGTTACTCCAGCATTCCCCAAACCCCGGCGTTTTATCGCGGGCTCAATATGGGGCGGCTGCCTGAGCCGGTCCCAGTGAAGCACGCGTTTCTGAAATCAGCGGTGCACACCATTTGCTATGCGACGGTCGCGGCCATGTTTCGCCCTCTTTATCCCCAATACCAGCATCACCGAGATATCCGTCCCTTTCATCAGGCCGGCTTGTGGCTCAAGAGCGGTGTTCGCCGCTCGTTCCACACCGTGCGCGATCGCGACGTGAACCGGCGCTTTCTCGAGGGAAGCATGCCTCCGTATTTTTTTGTGCCCCTTCAGGTCTATCTCGATGCGCAGATGCAGCACGCCCGGTTCGCGACCATGGACGAGTTCATCCAAGAGGTCGTGACGTCGTTCGCGCGCCATGCTCCCCACGATAACCTCTTGATATTCAAACACCACCCGATGGACCGGCCCTACCGAGATTATTCCTCCACGCTCGACCAGCTGCGACGCCTGCACGGCGTTGGAGATCGCCTGCTCTACGTTGATGTCATCCATTTGCCGTCAGCTCTTCGGGGCGCTCGCGGCACCGTGGTCATGAACAGCACCGCCGGGCTTTCCTCCATTCATCACGGTACGCCGGTGAAATGCCTGGGCAATGCCGTGTACGACATGCCGGGCCTCACCTATCAAGGTTCGCTGGACGAATTCTGGCTC
>DASXTY010000786.1:0-1894 GCA_036505155.1 Polyangiaceae bacterium
AGGTCCAAGAGCGGTCACCTCCCCCACCCCGTCTGACCCGGGCACCAGGGGGAGCGCCTGGCGGGGATTGTATTTTCCCCGAACCATCAGCAGGTCGCGATAGTTGATGGAATCGCCAAGCATCTTGATGAGCAGCTGCCGAGGACCGACTGACGGCTCTGGACGCTCCTCCACAACCAGGTTTTCCACCCCAAACCGCCCTTTTAGGACGAGCGCCTTCATTCTGGGCGCCAAGGTTAGCGCCGTTGAGCCCTGGAACCCATGGTCTGCTGGAGAAGTCGCACCAAAAAGTGGCCACGTCTTCAAACCGCGGGGCCCCTTGTGTCAACTGTAGAATCTCAGTTTGGAACAGAGCTCCCAATTTGAGACGCTCCCCGCCTGCCTCAGGGACGCCTTTTGCGTCCCCTGCGCCGTATTTTGGGCCAACCAGCTGACGCGGGCTCGCTCCGTCGAGCATGGCACGCAACTTGAAAGGTGACTGCTGATTCAAGCGCAGCCATGAAACCTAAATCCCCCGCCAATGGGCCCAAGGCCCCCACCCTGACCCTGAACACGCGCGTCGCGGAATCCGCCCGGCTCGTGGTCATCGAAGGTCCGAACTCGGGCGGGAAGTTTCCGGTGGACCGGGGAGTCGTGCTCGGTCGCTCCGACCGCTGCAGCGTCCCTTTGACCGACCAAAGCGTCAGCCGCGAGCACGCGCGAATTACCCGCGTCGACGAAAGCACCTATCGGCTGGACGACCTCAACAGCCGAAACGGCACCTTCGTGAACGGTATTCGGGTGCACAGCACGCCGCTGAAACCCGGCGACAAGATCCGGCTGGGCGTCAACACCGCAGTGCTCTTTACCTACATCGACCCTCTGGAAGAGCAGCTGTTGCAGCGCCAACGGCTCGAGACCCTGGGCCGACTGGTTGCAGGCATCACCCACGACCTCAACAATTTGCTCGCCGCAATCCGAGCCGGCACCGATTACCTGGGTGCCACCGACCCGAACTGCGCGCTGGGCGATGCACGGGTCCGCGAGTCGCTCGGGGACATCCGGCTGGCGGCGAGCCAAGCCGGTGAGCTTACCGCGCGTATCTTGAGCTTCGCCCGCGGCGAGCGAGAGGCCAACCGTCCCGTCAACGTCTCCCGTGCGTGCGACGATATCGTCCGCTTGGTGCGTCACGTCTTCGATCGATCCATCGTCATCAAAACCAACATCGAACCGAATTTGCACGTGCGCGGTAGCTCGACCGAGCTGCAGCAGGCGCTGATGAACTTGTGCGTGAACGCGCGCGACGCAATGCCCAACGGCGGGACGCTCCATGTGGAAGCTGCGACGGTGCAGGGCAACCTTTTGCCCGCCGAGCTCGGCGCGCGAGACGCCGCCTACGTGGTAGTGCGGGTTCAAGACCAAGGCATTGGGATGACCCCCGATACCCTGGAGCGGATCTTCGAGCCGTTTTTCAGCTTGAAACGGGACAGCGGCGGATACGGCCTGGGTCTGGCAACCGTGCGGGACGTGGCGCAGACCCACGGAGGAATGGTCGACGTTCAAAGCAGCCCCGGGCATGGCTCCACTTTTTCGATGTTCGTGCCTGCCAGTAGGGAACGGTCAGAGCTCGAGCGGACTGACCCCGCTCGCAGCGAGAACCGCGTGCGGTCCGAGCCACCGAAAACCGACACCTGCGTGATGATCGTCGACGATGAGCCTCTGGTGCGACGGGCCGTGGCGCGAGTCCTGGCTCAATCCGGTTACCGCGTGGTTCAGGCTTGCAACGGCATCGAGGCACTCCAGATGTACCCCGCGTTCAAGCCGGACGTGGTGTTGCTGGATCTGGATATGCCTGGAATCGACGGCGAGGAGACTCAAGCCCGGCTGTACGAACTCGACCCGAACGCTCGCATCG
>DASXTY010000787.1:0-4424 GCA_036505155.1 Polyangiaceae bacterium
CGACATAGATGGGCGATGTGTGCGCGAACATGCCGCGCTGCCAGCCACCGTAATGCGGTATTGCGCTATAACCCGGGCCGCCGCAGCGGGCTGCAAGCCAGCTGTCCGCTTGGACAGTTACCTTTGCGGTGAGCGAGAGCCGACGCGACCCCTTTGACTCCTCCACCTCGGCCACCACCTTGCCCTGCTGCACGATTTGCAAGGTGTGAAGCGGATAGAAACACTCGGCTTGGGCCACGACCTCCACCGAGCCGCCTCCGGCCGGTAAGTGTAGCGTATCGCCGATGGCTTTACCTTCCACGCTGAAAGTTAGCATGGGTCCGGCGCTCAGAAACGTGCGGCCCGCGCGCACGGAAGCACACCAGTTATCGTAGTTGAACTCTTGGTCTTCGGGCACGAAAGCGTACGTGCGGTAAAACCCCACCGACACGTTGCAGTCCATCTTGTCGGTGCCCCCGATGAGAGGCAGGCGGTAGCCTCCGTTCAGGTACCGATAGTACTCCAGGTGTGCAAAGGCATCGTGCTGCAGCATTTCAATACCGTCGGCGCGACCGGTAGCGATCAGCACTGCGGGCTCACCATTGGGATTGGGGAAGTGGGGGATGATCACGGTGCCGCCCTGCGCATGCGTTTGGTCCGCCCAACCCGACATGGTCTCGTCCAGGGTTCCTCCGAGCTCCGCTTCCGGCGGCCCATCCGAGCACCACGGCATCACTGGATGTTTTAGACCCCACAAGTTCAGGTGCCCCAAAAGGTGCTGTCGATTCTCCTGCGAGCAATACACGATGCTCTTTCCGTCGTCAGACACCGAAGGACGGCCGATGAAGTCTTCCATGTTGGTGAACAAGTGCCCGAGCTGCGTCGCGAGGAGGTTCACGACGTTGAGCTCTTCGCCTTGCGCTTCTAGATGCGCGCCTTGCGTGGCGAGGAAGTGAACATGGGAGTCCCCGCTGAACCAGCGCTTGGCATTCATATCCGTCCATCGGCGAAGCTCGAGCTCCAGCTCCCGCTGCCCCGGCTGGATTTGCACCTTGGTGCGGAGCGGCTCGTATTCGAAGCCCCGTGCCACATCCACCATCACTTCCCCACGCGGAAGCCACCCCTGACACGTTCCATCGATGTATGCGTACGTGATTTGACCCAGCCGGAGATCTCCCCCGATGTCCTGATGCCAGGTGTTCAAATTCGAATTCACGTGGCCGTGGTGGCCGTGCGGCTGGTACGGAATGCCCTCCGGCGAGCGAAAGTGCACTCGGCATGGAACCGGCCTTTTGCTTTCGGCGTCGACCACCGTCACGTGCACCCAGTTTCTGCCCCGATCCAGGAGCTCGAGCTCCAGCCGGGGAGTGGCCACCCTTCCCAGCGTCTCGAGCTCGCCAAAGTTTGCGCTTCCCAGCACTTCTCCTTGGTTTTTGACCGTCATGGTAGCCGACGGCCGCGCCGTCACCTCCACGTAGGCGGGGCTTGAAGCGTCGTTTTGCGATTCGCCCCAACCCTTGAACGAATCGCCCAGGAACTCATCCAGCGTTTTCGCGGGCAATGCCCAAGCGTAGCTGGCAACTCCGCGGTCCACTTCCACTTCCATCGCAAAGGGCTTTTCGGCGTCTTCTTTTTGCGGCAGCCGGATCAGCACTTCCCGAGCGCCTTGATGGCGGAACGGATGCTCCTCGAGCCCGCTCAAGGTGAGGGCGGCCATCAAGAATTTTCGATCCCCGGGCTCGATAGTGAGAGACTCGATGGCTCGATTCGGATGCGGATTTTCCCATACCCAAAGATAAAACCGGGGGAAGACGTATTGGACCTCACACTGTCGGGTGCCCATGTTATCCCACCTCCCCCCGTAGCGCGGCATGAGCTGGTCTTTTGCGTCGAACACGGCCAGGGTGGGCGGCGAGTGCCAGAGTCCCATGGTACCAATCTCGAAAAACTCGCGAATCGGTACCCGGATTTGCTCTCCGCCCTCTAATCGAAAGAGGTAGGTCGCGATGCTGCGTCCGGGTAACTCTCCCCGCGCGAATTGGGACTCAATCAGCGTGTGCGCTACGATAACTTTGCGGGCGACCGCCGAAATAGGGACGGTCACCTCACCCTGGCTCGCATCACCTCCAAAACCGAGGTAACAGCGCGCGGGATCTTCGCCAATCTGGAACGGGATACCGCGAAATATTTGTTTACCGGTTGGGGCCCCCACATACAGGAAACCGGTCCCTTGGTTGCAGACCTCCTGCAAGGGAAGCGGATGATAGTCCTCGATGACTAGACGGCTGCCAGTCGACGTCGTGCGCGCTGAGTGATCGCCCATGTTAGCCCATATGTCTTGATCGCGTCTTCATAAGGGGAGCGAATTCCGCTCGGATCCTTGATGGACACGGCCCGGAGGAATACCTCGAGCTCCGTCAAATACGGATCGTCATCCTTGAAATCCTGGACTTCGTGCTGCTCACTGCCCGGCCTCCGTATGCGAATGCGCATATTGTGGTACGGATCTTCGATATGGATGTGGAGCCCATCTCCCCAAACGTCGATGTCGGTTTCAAACCGCGCCTTGTGCAGCAAGAGGCCGTGGGTGAGGGTTCCGAGGCAGCCACCTTTGAATGCCCAATGAGCGGAGTGCGTGCGCGGAATTCTTCGCTTCATCGGCACTCCCTCCTCGCTCGGCCGTCCGTCCGGCGCAATGGGCGCATCCACCAGCTTGAGCCTGGGTGAAAGCGCAATAGCGCTCAGCGTGTTCATCACTACTTCGCCGCCCAGATAGCGCGCCGCGTCCGCGAAATGCGTGGCCTGCTCCACGATCGGCCCCCCTGCCTTCTTAGTGTCCCACCAATCCCGCTTGCGGATTTCGCTGTAGGCGCAGTCATACCGAAGGATGATGTGACGGGGCTTCACTCCGCTTTCGGCCAAAACCTGTTTCGCCCGGTCCATCACCTTGGTGTACCGAATCATGTACCCCACCGAGGTGATGACTCCCGATTTTTTGATGAGCCGCCCGGTTTCTTCGACTTCCTTGAGCGGAAGGCAGCTCAGGGGTTTCTCGATGAACATCGCAATCTGTTTTTTCGCGCAGGCCCGCTCGATGTCGTTGGGCTTTGCGCCGCCGTGGAAAGCCGGCGGCACTCCAATGATAACGGCGTCGGGTTTCGCATCCGCCAGCATGGCACGCCAGTCGGTGTAAGCCTTCGCGCCTTTGAAGTGCGAATACGAGGACCACTCCTGCGCGCGCTGCGCCGCAAGCCCGGGAGCGGGATCGGCAATCCCTACCACTTCCGGTCCGCTGAAGGTGACCAACCGCTTGGCGTGGTTCCAGGGGCCCTCCGGACTTCCGAAGTTGACGCCGCCGGCACCTATAAACCCCACTCGCACGGCTTTGGACGCGCCATTGTCTCCGGACGTCGATACCGATGCCGACGCGCCCTTTTTGCCATCGCGTGGTTTTTTGGCCATGTCAGAAAAGTCTCCGGTTTCAAGCGGCGACAATAACGGGGTGCAGCCCGTAACCCAAGGGCTTTTTCCAAGGGCCTCGCCAGGCCGCCGCTGATGCGTCTGGATGACTCTGCCGACAGACGGGCGGTGGCGGCGGGCGGCGCCCCATGCGGGAGCGGTGGCCGTCCAGCACCGGAACGGTTCGCCCGAGCACGCCCCCTTTTGCCGACAGCGCACATGTACTACAATTGCACCACAATGGCATCCTTTTCGGAAACACAGGTTACATTTCGCCTGCCCCGGCGCCTCGCGCAGCGTGTCAATCGGCTCGCGCGACGCCGCGGTCGCAAGCGCTCGGAAGTCTTGCGGGAAGCGGTGCTGGTGTACGTTGAGATGACCGAAGGCACGGAGCTCGAACGTCCTTTCGATCGTGTTGTGGATCTCATTGGTTCCGTGCGTTCAGGCATCCCGGACCTGGGCTCAAGGCATAGTGAATACCTGAAGAAGCGGCTCGGCGGTGGTGGATAGTCTGCTGCTCGACACAGGGCCGCTGGTTGCGCTCCTCGACGCATCGGAGCATCGGCACGCTGATTGCGTGGCGTATTTCCGAAACTGGAGAGGAGTGGCGCTGACGACCGAGGCCGTAGTGACAGAGGCGACCCATCTTCTCCGGCGCGTCGATCGGGCGGTGTGCCTGGATTTCATTCGGCGCGGGGGGGCAACCGTGGTGCCCTGGAGCCGCAGCCGCCTCGACCGCGTCATCGAGCTGATTAAAACCTATGCCAGCGTACCCATGGACTATGCCGACGCGACTCTAGTCGTGCTGGCGGAGGAAGCGGGGCTCAAGCGAGTCTTCACCCTGGACCGACGAGGCTTCGAGACCTACCGCTGGGGTCAACGGCGGAAGTTTCACATCGTCCCGTAAAGGCCGCGGATGTCGGGCGTTGTGCGGTCATTTCCGCAGAGTCACCAGATACGCCGCAAGATCTCCGGCTTCATTTTGG
>DASXTY010000788.1:0-3028 GCA_036505155.1 Polyangiaceae bacterium
TTGTCGCTTGACAGGGGCGAAGAATGTTTCAAGGCTTTCATCCGAGCTTTTGGCCAGCAGGGCATTATTTTAGGTGGCAAAAAAGCAGCTCCTTTTGGTCGACGCTGACCCCCGCAGCTTGCGGGTGCTCGAAGTGAGCCTGAAAAAGGCGGGTTACAGCGTCACTACCGCCAACGACGGCGTCGATGCGCTTTCGAAAATCGAGTTTTCGGCCCCGGATCTGATTCTCAGTGACACGCGGCTACCCCGCCTCGACGGCTATGACCTGGTGCACCGCCTCAAGCAGAATAAAGAGCTCTCCAGCATTCCGGTCGTGTTTCTAACCAGTCAGCGGTCCATTGAAGACAAGATCCGCGGGCTGGAGCTAGGCGTCGAGGACTACCTGACTAAACCGATCTTTGTGCGCGAGCTTATCGCGCGCGTCAACTTGCTCTTGGCGAGACGCGCGCAGGAGCGAATCGCAACCACGGTTCCCACCAGTCGCCGCACCCGCTTCAGTGGATCGCTCGAAGACATGGGTGTGGTCGACCTCTTGCAAACTTTCGAGATCGGCCGGAAGAGCGGGGAGGCGCGCATCAGTGATGGGAAGCGGGAAGTACAAATATATTTCCGGGAGGGGAAAGTGATCGATGCGGAGCTGGGTAGACTCCGCGGAGAGGAGGCGGTCTACCGGGCCCTGATCTGGAATTCGGGCACCTTCGAGGTGGAGTTCTGTCCCGTCACTCGAGAGGACGTAATCCCAATATCGACTCAGGGCTTGCTGATGGAGGGCATGCGTCGAGTAGACGAATGGGGTCGGCTGCTGGAGCAACTCCCGCCTCTCCGACGGGTCTTCGAAGTGGATCACGAACAGCTGGTAGAACGGCTGAATGAAATCCCGGACGAGCTGAACGCCATCTTAAGGCTTTTCGACGGCAAGCGACAACTGATGGACGTGGTCGACGAGTCGCCGTTCGATGATCTGTCGACGCTGTCCACCGTGAGCAAGCTCTTTTTCGAAGGTCTGCTGACCTTGAGTGAGTCCTCCAGCCCGCCTTCGGAAGACGACGTGGTGCCGAGTCTGGAAGGGGACAGCGTCCCCCGCGTCGGCAGCGTGGAAGAGGTGATACCTGCGCGGCTAACCGCTGAACCAAAGCAGGTAACCGCTGAACCAAAACAGGTAACCGCTGAATCAAAGCAGGTCGGTGCTGAGGGAGCCAGTTCGGTGCGCGCAGCGCTGGTTCAAGCCGCGCCCGTTCAACCGGTGGTAATTCAACCCGCTGCCACAACAGCACCAGTCACCCCTTCGTCAGGCGGTCCGAGTGGTCCGAGGACGGTTCCCGGATTGTCACCCGGCGAGCGCATCGCTGCCGTTGCTCGGGCGGCGGTGCCGACGACAGCGGCTGCGCCAGCGCCCGCTCGCGCCAGCGCGCGCGACCTGGGTGGGGCGAGTCCCGCAGAGCCGCTGCGCCCAAGCGGGGCGCGCACCCATATCGGTCTCGGTTCCTTTGCCAGCGCGGCGGCACGGGGCGATGCCCAGACGGAACCCAGCGGCGAAAGCTCCGTGGTAAAGCCCATCCCGGTCAACGATTCCGGAGCTCCGAGTCCCGCTTCGCCGAACCCACCCCGGCCGGCAGCCGTCCGCGCCGCGCGCAGCGGTGAGTCGCCGTCGAGCGACAAGCCGGTTTCGCTGGAGACCTCGGTTCCCACCGCGAGAGAGTCGCCCGCTGCCCGCACGCCGGAGGGCAAGGTGATTCCATTCCCGGCGCGGCGGGATGAACCGGGCGAAGCGGGAGCGGAAACGAGCGCCTCGCAGGCCGCGACGAGCAGCGCGTTATCTCTGGGTGCAACCATCAGTCTGGGCTCACAGGCGCCCGCACCTGAAGTGCCCGTTTTGGCGCCGCCCGAGCTCGGGCTGCCGGTTGCTGATAAGCGTGCTCCTCCTCTGGGAGATGAGGAGGTCGACGACGGCTACTGGGACCAACATTTCTTTTCGCATGATCAGGCCGTTGATAAACTTGCTCCGGACTCCGCTCCACTGAGCTCCGGTTCGCTGGCGGATAACTCGCCCGTCAGTCTACAAATGTCGGCGGAGCAGAGCGCTCGCCGCCGCCGGTTGGCGGTGGGCGTAGCGGGCGTACTGGGCGTTCTGCTGCTGGGCTTGGCGGTTGCGGCGGGCGTAAAGTCGATGCGAGCCAAACAACGCGCTCTCGAGGAACCCGCAGTGGATGTCGAGCCCGCGCGCCGAACCGCGCCCCGCGCTGTGCCGACCGCGCGCGACGACAAGCCTGGGCCCGCTCCCGACAAACAAGCAGCGCCGCCGCCACCTCCGCCCGCCCCTTCGGCAGTAACGAAGGAGGCGGAGTCGGTTTCCAAACCATCCTCCGCTCTGCCTGAGCCTCCGAAGTCCGCCCCGGAGCCCCCGAAGGCCGTCTCCGAGCCGGTGTCTCCGCCGAAGAAGAGCGCCGAGATCACACCGCCGAGCGAGCCGCTCGCAGACAAGAGCGTCGCTCTGCCGGCGCCGAAGCCAAAGTCCAAAGCACGACCCGCCAAACCGGAACCGTCGGCCCAGCCCGCGCCGGCCCCCGCTCCCTCCAAGCCCCCAACTGCGTCTTTTCCGGTGGAGTGAGGGTCTCTCAGCGCGCGCCGGCGTGCTGGCCCTTGAACGCGGTCGCCTGCCGTCAGCGCACAACCCAGGGCGCGACCGACCCGATCCTCGTCGGATGAGCATCGAAGTGACGACGCAATCGCGGCGGGCGCGCTACCTGCTGCTTGAGCGGCTAGGGTCGGGAGGCGCTGGCGAAGCATGGCGGGCCCGGCGCGTGGGGGCGCCGGTCGACCAGGAAGTGTGCTTGAAGCGACCGGTTCTCCCGCTCGGCCCGAGTCAGCGCCGCGCTCTGCTCGAGGAAGCCAGGGTGCTATCGCGGCTCAGGCACGCGAACGTGGTCGCGTTGCTCGGTGTCGAGGAAGAAAAGCGCGGGGAAGTTTTTTTGGTGCTGGAGCTGGTGTGCGGGGCAAATTTGAAAACCTTGTCGCGTCGGCACTGGGA
>DASXTY010000789.1:0-1686 GCA_036505155.1 Polyangiaceae bacterium
CGTTTACGTCGGTCCCATCGAGCAGGAAGCTGTTGGAGTAGCTGCGGCTGCCGGCCGCGCTGAATTTGGTTTCGCCCGAGCCGCTGTTAAAGTCCGCATTGCCGGTTCCGTATTTTACGATCCCGGGTTGCAGCAGAGCCAAATTGTCCCAGCTTCTGCCGTTGAGCGGCAGGTCGCGGATGGTCCGGTCGTCCACCAGGCCGCCCAAGTTCGCGTTGGTCAGCTCCACCAGGGGAGCCTCGCCGCTGACCTCCACCGTTTGGGTCACCGCCCCCACGGGGAGCGTAAAATCCACGACCGCCTCCCGGCCCACCGTGAGGACAAGCCCTGTGCGAACCTGGCTTTGAAAGCCCGCTTGCTGCGCGGTCACCTGATAGTTGCCCAAGCCGAGCCCAGGAGCCGAGTACCGGCCCGCTGTGTTGGCCGTTACCGTGCGGGACATTCCCGTGTCCTGATTCTGTGCCACGACACTCGCCCCGGGAAGGACCGCACCGCTGGCATCTCGCACCGTCCCGGAGATCGTTGCCGTATTGACCTGCGCTAACGCCAAGTGGCCGCACAAGGCCACACCCAACAACATCCCATAGAATCTTCGAATCGCCATGAGATTACCCCCTCGGCTGGATTTGATCCGACACCATACAATTGCGGTACGCAACCTCCACGACGGAAGGCTTTTCGGTGGAATTGGAAGAAGACTCTACAAACCCTGTTCGCCCCGGAACAATCGCCCCCCGCCTGCACACAGCGTTGCTGCTTCTGTACTACAGAGTCGAAGAGCGTGTCAAGCGGTTTTTGGTTTTGCGAGGCTTGCGGATATGGATGGTGCCGCTACGACGCGCGGCGAGGGCCGGGAATCACCCCGAGGCTCCGTGGCGAACAAAACGCCCAAAGCCCGCGGAAGGCTCTCTGCGGCGCCCTCGCGGCAGGCCGCCGTGACTAGCCTGCTTTGGTTCCGATGATGAGCGGCGAGTGGGCGCCGATGTCGGCGGTCTCGACGCGCGCGAAGCCCGCCTCGTTCAGCCACCGCGTGTACTCGGCGAGCGTGAAGGTGTCGCCCTGCTCGGTATTGAGCAGCATATTCAGCGCGAAGAAGACCGGAAACGGCGGGCCGGTGCGGTCGTCGTTCGGGATCATGTCAATGATGACGACTCTGCCGCCGGACCGGAGCGCGCGGTAGAGACGCTGCAACAGCTCGCGCGAGGAGCGCTCGCCCTCGGAATGGACGATGTTGCCGAGCAGCGCCAGATCGTAGCGATCGTTTCCGAAATCGACTTGCTTCAGGTCCCCCGGCAGAAAGTCGTAGCGCTCCTCGACTCCGTGGCGCTTCAAATACTCTTGCGTAACGGGCAACATGGCGGGAAAGTCCTGGGCCGTGATGCGGGCCTCGGGGTTGGCTTCGGCGATGGCGATGCCCCAGACGCCCGAGCCGCACGCGACGTCCACCACGCGCAGCCCTTTTTTCCCGGCGCCGAGCGCCTGGGCAGCCTGTCGCGCGCGGTCCCGTTGCAGGGCGTGCAACATGCGCACCAGGATGGGGAAGAACTGCTCGGCGGCGTCCTGAGTCTCCACCCGGTGGAGCGGCTGGCCTGAGCGAATGGCTTCCGGCAGATGGCCCCAGGCTTCCCAGAAGTCGTCGTGTTCCATCAAGGCGCCCATGTAGTCGGGGCTCTCGCGCACCAGATA
>DASXTY010000790.1:0-2036 GCA_036505155.1 Polyangiaceae bacterium
TGGAGGTTTGTCAACTACACATCTGGTGCTAACGCGTTGGGGTCAAGCGATCTGAGCTTAAAAACGTACCGTCGCCGGGATGGTCGTGATGGTATCATATCTCAGAATGGGGCGATGGGTGCTGGAGTATCGGAGTACTCAGCTGGCGTCTGCATGGTTTCTGGGAACGGCATCACGAGTTGCGAGACCTTTTTCCTTGGCTCCAATGCCGGCTTGACCTGTCCGCCCACAATAGAGGCTGGCACCGACGTGTGGAACGTGAACGTTGAACTCGCCGACAGAAACGGCGACAAAGCGATCGACGTTGCTGTGGACTTTGACTACGAGCTCCGTCCGGCCCTGACTAAGCGACAGATACAACGCTTCAGCGATAGCGCGCTTCCATGCGAAGAGTTAATGGCGAGACGGCCAAAGGGTCCACGGGGCAAGGCGAGCCTTGTGTACTTGAACCATGACAACCATTTTGAGCCGTCTCCCGAAGCCGCGCAGACGCTCAAATTGCTTCATTTGGAAGGAAAGATTCGCTGATGCAATGGAGCCAAATCAAACCGGCCCCGCGACGAGCAGCCTGGATCAAAGCCCGCTTTCGGCTACGAAGACTGGGCGAGCGGTTCCTGAATGCGCCCAACCGCTCGATCCAAATCCCGCATCACGAGCTCCGCCTCCAACCGAAGCACCCGATACCCGAGCCGCCGAAGCTTCTGGTCCCTGCGCGCATCAGCGCTCCGCTTCCGCACATGGCAGCCACCGTCCACTTCGAAGACCCGCACACAATGACCAGAAAACACGCCGCCGTCGTCCTGTGCCAAAACGCGATCGAGCAAAATTCAAAGAGTCGTGCGATGAGCAAGCCGCGCGACCGCTGGCCTCCCTTCCGCTACACAGACTGAGCGAGCGCCTCGCGAATCCTTGCAACAGCTCCATCCAAATCCCGCATCACGAGCTCCGCCTCCAACCGGAGCACCCGATACCCGAGCCGCCGAAGCTTCTCATCCCTGCGCGCATCCGCGCTACGCTTTCGCACGTGGCATTTACCATCAACTTCCACGATCAGCCCAACGCTCGGAGCGAGGAAATCCGCGACGAAACCGCCAACCACCACCTGACGACGGAAATGCGCCCCCGCCGCCCCGCCGCGAAGCGCGGCCCACAGCCGCTCTTCCGATCGGGTGGCCGACCATAGTAGACTGCGAGCTCGAGCTTGGAGCACGAGAGCACGCTTGGGACTGATGAGCTGATTAGGATGGCTGAGAGCGCGCATGAGATCTCCTCGCGACCGGCATGGGGCCGAGCGCAGCTCCAAACGCGCAGGTTGCATGCCATGCGCGGGTTGTCACCGAATGACGTTCGGGTCGAAGCATGGCAGGCAACGTGCGCGCCCTCGCGAAGCTCGGCCCCATGCCGGTCGCGAGGCATCGAGCGCCGCTCTCAGCCGGATCCGCGAAAAGCTCCAAGGCCGTGCCCGCGCCGCCCATCGCCGGCCTTCCCCACCTCGCCGCGCAGGCGGCCGCGCGCAAGCTCGCGCGCAGGCCGCATCGACACAAACCCACCAGTCCCACTCCCAATCTCAACCGCTGCGGCCGAGCACGAGCGAGCACGCCGCCGAGCAAGAGGTCGGGGGAAGGCAGGACACGCGCAGGCCCGAAGGGCCGAGCATGGAACGGTTGGGGCAGCAAAACCGACCCCAACGGAGCAAGCTTCGACGTCGGCACCATCACCCCCGACCGCTGCGCCCTCTTCTGCTACCCCGACAGCGTCCCAGACAGCTTCAGCGACGACCGCATCGGAACTGCGCTACTCTTCAACACCGCCCTCGACGACGCAACCCGCCAACAAATCGTCGCCTGGCTCATGACCCGCTGGGGGATTTGAAAATGTTTCCCCAAGTCATCCGTTCACCTGACTCGAGCGCCGATGCTTTCTCCGCCTCCGGCTCCGGCTGGCCATTCTACGGCGGCCTCCCCAACGCGAATGCAGGAAGCTCCAAGCGTGCGACTTCAGCCGGTGCGCGCCCGAAAAGCTTCATGGCGAGTCTC